>JAASTM010000280.1 GCA_021767325.1 Spirochaetales bacterium | reverse complement strand
CTGGGAGTGATATTCGGTTTTGTCGCTTTCCTGATAATTGCCGGTGTCCTGCGTAAAAAAAATGAACAGCGCAAAGTCAGCAGATTTCTATCGAATAAATGGGATTCTCTCTGCAGAATCTACGAACTGAACGACGAGGAGATTGCGCTATTAGAGGATATCAGCCGCTATCTTGACAATCCCGAGAAAAAGTACCTGCTGTTGGCCAACTACCAGGCCTTTCATGACAGTCTGACCGCCTATGCCCGGGAAAACGAAGTGAATAAAGAGCTGCTCGACAGCATTACCAGTAAAACCAAGATGGGACAGACCGAGAGCCTTATCGCGGAAATGCCGGTGCAGCGGCGCCGCAGCCGCCGCAGACCGGTGCAGATAACCGCCTATATCGCCCCGATTGAGCACAGCCAGGCTCACATCGCGGTGCGGATGTACGACCTGAGCCGCGGAGGGTGCAGGGTGGACAACCCGGATAAACGGTTTTTCCAGGGGGACGACGTAAAGGTATCGTTCAAGATCGGTGACAAGAGCTTTCAGAATGTGCCGGGCGAGGTAGTGCGGACCAGCTCATTTCAGAAAATCCTGCATATTTCATTCGGACACGTGGCTGCGAACCGGTAAGTATATATTGATCCGGGTGCCTCTCTTCGGTGTCGAGTAAATTTCCATATAACCCGAGCTCTGTCGGATGATGGAGTAGGCCGTGGACAGCCCCAGACCGGTACCCTTGTGCGGGGCTTTCGTCGTAAAAAAGGGTTCCAGCGCCTTGTCGATGATTTCCGCTGCCATTCCGTGGCCGTTGTCCTGCACTTTGATGATTAAATACAGGCCCGGCTCTTTATCGGCTGTGTGTATGTTACTGTTTTCCGTTTGAATGATTATCTTCCCACCTTTCGGCATTGCATCGGCACTGTTAAGAACCAGATTCATCATGATTTGTTCCAACTGGGAAGGGTCCATCTCGATCCGGTTCTCGGTACTTTCCAATACCGATTTCAAATCAATATTGGAAGGAAGCAGTCGTTTCAGCATTTGGATTGATTGCTGCAGGATTTTATCGGCCTGGATCGTTTTTGCAGACAGCGGTTCGTCCCGACTGAATGCCAGCAGCTGCCGGGTAAGGCTGCTGCCGCTTTCACTGGCGTGATTGATGGTGTCGACCAGCTCGAGTTCTTTGGTGGTCAGCTTTTTGGAGTAGAGCAGCAGCTGACTGTTGCCCTGTATCGTGGCCAGAATGTTGTTGAAGTCATGCGCAATTCCGCCCGCGAACCTGCCGATTGCATCCATTTTGTTGGACTGCATCAGCTGATGCTCCAGACGTGAACGCATGAATGCATTGATGATCGCGTTGCCGATTGTCTGCAGAAGAAGAAAATCATCTTTGCTCCACCGCACTGTTTTGCTGGTCGAATCGAAGCCGAGATACCCGCGCAGACGCCCCCCGAAAAACAGCGGCACAATTGCCAGCGAGCAGATATCCTGTTCGCTTAAAATCTCTTTTTCCGGCGCCGCTTCCGGGGGCAGTTCGGTCAGGTCGGTCACATTGATGAACTGCTCGCTCTTCAGCTGAGAGTCGAGCCAGGCAAAGCGACTGACCGGCAGATCCTGCAGCAGATCGATCTGTGGTGCCACCTTCGGTGCGCACCACTCGTGGGTATTACTCATGGTTTTTTCGTCTTCGGAATACATAAACACGTAGCTGCGATCTACTCCCGAAAACTCGCCGATGGCCTGCAAGACCTGCCGAATGGCATCATCAATATCGCTCTCATTGGAGCGGATGAAATTCTGTGAGTGCTCGGCAATTATCTTCTCAAGTTTCAATCTCCGTTCGAGAGTGTGCTGGTGCTGCTTGTAATCGGTGATATCGAACAGCG
Organism: Spirochaetales bacterium; assembly: GCA_021767325.1. The sequence goes on along the minus strand of JAASTM010000280.1, from coordinate 2,607 downwards.
ACACGATTGACTGCTGCACCGTATCGAGCCACTTCACGGTAATAAACACATCGTGCACAATCTGATGATGATCTAAAAATCTGAACTCATACGAGGATGGCGGCTCTCCTTCGGCGCGAACCCTCTGTTCATGCCTTTGCAGCATGAGCTCGAGATCTTCCTGATGCAGAAAGCTGGTCTACTTCAGCTTTCCCTCGATCTCATCCTTGCTGAGTCCGGCCAGCCGCACGAATTCCTGATTCACTTCCACGATTGTATGCGCTGCGTCTATCAATGCAATCGCAGTACCGGTGTGCTCGAATATATTTTGATAGTCTATGGGGTTAAACAGGGTCATTATAAAATACTTTATGGCTATTTGTACTTTACAGTCAAGCGAAAATTAGAATTGCAATAGTGTTTAAAAACTTGTGTGAGTATACATTGTCAAAACAGGTCAACTTCAGTATGGTAGGAGCGTGAAGAACGCAATTCCGACCTTAAGCCTATGCCTGCTCCTATTCGGATTGGCCTCGGCAGTTGAAACCCCAGCCGCTGAGTCAGCCGCCGAGCCGCAGTTCCTGCAGCTCTCGGAGCAGGCCACCCTCAAGATGGTCACCATATTCCCCGGAGAAGCGCTGTACTCGATGTTCGGCCACACCGCGATTCGAATCGAGGATCCGGTCCACCAGATCGATCTGTTGTACAACTACGGGCAGTCCTCGGTGCCCTTCGATGCCAGCTTCGTCCCGCGCTTTGTGACGGGTGAACTGCCGTTTATGCTGGGGGTGGTTCGCACCGACCGGGCGTACGAGTTCTACCGGAACTACGAAAACCGTACGATTTACGAGCAGGACTTGCTGCTGAACCGGGGCGAACGGCAGCAAGTGTTCGAATATCTGGAGCTGAACGCCCGTCCAGAAAACCGGATTTACATCTACGACTTTTTCTACGACAACTGTACCACCCGGGTGCGGGATCTGTTTTGGGATATTTTTAGTGAAAACATAGATTTTCAGCTGGCGGAGCGGCCGGCGCAACCGTACCGCCTGGCTATCAAACCGTATCTAAGCGAAAAACCCTTCGTAAAATTCGGCATCAACCTGATGCTGGGCAGCCCGACCGACGGCCTGCCGGGTCGGGAGCGGCGGCTCTACCTGCCCGGGCAGCTGATGCGGGCGGTGGCCGCCGCCGAGCTGAACGGCCGCCCGCTGATGGGCGCCGATCGTTACATATACGAGGGGCGCAACGGAACCACGATTCTGCCGGAGGACATCGGTCCGCTGAGGCCAGCCCTGGCGGGGCTGCTGTTGTGGGCCATCCTGCTAATAGTCGCAGTGCTCAGCATCGGCTCCAAACCAAGCCCCGCCAGGCCCGGCTCCCGGGAAAGCTCTATGGGCATGCGCCTGCTCGATGCAGGGCTGTTCGTAGCGGCCGGTGCAGTCGGCATTTCCAGCCTACTTCTGTGGAACTATTCCGGCTATGTCATGACTACCGCGAACTGGCACCTGCTTTGGGCCTGGCCGCCCCACCTTATTATTGGATTTTTATTATTAATAAAAAAACGCCCCCATCTGCTGCGCTGGTACGCAGTCTGTGGAGGCGCTGCCGCTCTTGTGAGCTTGGTGGTAATACCCGTAGCGGGACAAAGCCTGCCCGGGCCGGCGATCCCGCTGCTCTTGCTCTTGGCCCTGCGGGGGGCGGCAGTCAGCGGACTGTTGCACAAATGGCGGCCGGGCATACTTCCCGCCACCCGGCGACAGGATTAACCTGGCGCCGCTCAGACAGGTCCTAAGGGTCAGCCGGCCCCCGCGGCCGCCCCGCTAAAACCGGCCCTCAGCTCATTTGGTCCGGGTGCGGGCCGATGCGGCTGTCGCTGTCCAGCCCGTCCAGCCGCGCCATCTCGTCGCCGCTCAACTCGAAGTCGAAAATCTGACTGTTCTCGATGATGCGCTCCTGGTGGACCGACTTGGGGATAGTCACCACGCCGTGCTGCAGGTCCCAACGCAGCAGCACCTGGGCCGGCGACTTGCCGTGCGCCTCCGCAATCTCCCGCAAGACCGGATTGTCCAGAAAGCGCCCCCGGGTCAGCGGACTCCAGGCCTCCTGCTGAATCCCCTTGGCCTTGCAGAACTCATACAGCTCCTCCTGAAACAGAAAGGGGTGCCACTCGACCTGGTCCACCGCCGGCACCACATCAAAGTCGCCCATCAGGTCCTCAAGGTGGTGGGGCAGAAAATTGCTCACTCCAATTGCCCGCACCTTCCCGTCGGCATACAGCTTCTCCAGCGCCCGCCAGGTCTCCTTGAAACTGGCCTTCAGCGGCCAGTGCACCAGGTACAAGTCCACCACATCCAGCTGCAGCTTCTGGCGGCTGCGATCAAAGGCCTGCAGCGTCTGCTGGTAGCCCTGCTCGGTATTCCACACCTTGGTGGTCACGAACAGCTCATCCCGCGGCACCCCCGACTCGGCAATCGCCTTGCCCACACCGCGCTCGTTCTCATAAAAACTGGCCGTATCTATATGCCGGTAGCCGGCCTCCAGGGCCCAGCGCACCGCGTTCTCGACCTCCGGGCCCTCTTCGGTCTGAAACACCCCGAATCCGACCCACGGCATCTTCACTCCGTT
>JAASTM010000279.1 GCA_021767325.1 Spirochaetales bacterium | reverse complement strand
GCCGTAGATCTTTCCGCGAAAACCGAGCTCGCCAAGATTCAGCTGAAGCTGCGCAGCCGGATTGTGATGGTCAGTGGAATTGTGGCTGGTAAACGGCAGGATCAGGGGCAGACCCTGTATGTGGTCTTGTTCAACAAGTATATCTCGACCGACGCCAAGCAGAGAATCTCAACCTTTATTTACCGTACTCTACAAGCCGAGATGCAGCGAGAGTTGGACAGTGTGAAAATTAGCGATTGACCCCGCCTAATGCTTCCCATACTATTAGCGTATGAATACGATACAACTAGATAAACTTGACAGACTGTATGAAGCAGCCAGGGTGGCTGTGACCCATGCACTCAATGTAAAAGCAGGAGAGCGGGTGTTGATTGTAACCAATCCGCCGCAGGAAACTCTTAGAATTGCAATGGCGCTGCACAACGCCGTCCATGCTGCCGGTGGCGTACCGGTTTTGATGGTACAGCCGATAAAAACTCAACTCGATTTTGCCGATGATGCTGTTATTCAAGCGATAGCTTCAGTGCCGGATGTTTTTATTTCCATGAGCGCCCAAAAACTCGGGAAGGATCGATATGCTATTTCAGAGCCGTATACCGTCGAGGGTAAAAACTATGACCACGTGTTTCATTATCTCATGGCTTCAAAGCAGTTGAGGGCCTTTTGGTCGCCTATGGCCACCGAGGACATGTTTATACGAACGGTACCGGTCGATTATCAGCGAATGCTGAAAGAGGTAAAGCTGGTAAAGGATGTGCTCGACCGGGCTGAGCAGGTGCATGTGACCACCCCCGCCGGAACCGATCTTACTATAGGTCTGCGCGGTCGTGAAGCGATGGAGGACGACGGGAATCTCAGCTTTGCCGGTGCCGGAGGAAACCTGCCGGCAGGTGAAGCCTTTATCAGTCCGGAGCTGGGAAGCTCGCAAGGAGTTATTGTGTTCGACGGCAGTGTTTCACTTCATGACGGCGATCGCATTGTAACAGAACCCGTGTATGTTGAAGTGAAAGACGGTTTTGTAACCGATATAAGCGGGGGAGAAGAGGCAAAGCTGCTGCAGCAGACTATCGATTACGGTGAAGAAAAAGCTCTGCTGTTCGAACAGCAGGGGAAACTTGCCCCGGGTAAGGGCAAAGAGTATAAGCAAAATGCCCGCAGTCTCGGAGAGCTCGGGATAGGGCTGAACCCCGCCGGAACCATAACCGGACATATGCTGGAGGATGAAAAAGCGTATGAGACTTGTCATATCGCTATCGGCTCAAACTATGATAACGATGCTCCTGCCCTCATTCATCTCGACTGCCTGATGAAAGCCCCGACTATTGTGGCAGAATTCAGAGACGGCAGCTCAGCTGCCATTCTGGAATCGGGAGTTTTACAGAAGCAGTAAGCACGCTATGCAGAGTATCGTCAAAACCTGGTTATACTTACTACTATTTCTCACAGCAGCGGCTGTGTCCGGTCAGCAGGACGATGCCAATTCTCTGAAAAATATTCGGTTTCGGAATATCAGCCGTGAGACCGGGCTGTCCCAGAATTCGGTTTATGATGTTCTGCAGGATGAGAAGGGGTATATGTGGTTCGCCACTCAGGATGGTCTAAACCGTTGGGACGGTTATTCAATAAAGGTGTACAAACCCGATCCTGGGAGTGAGCGCGGCTCCATCCCGCACAACTTTGTACGGGCTCTGGAACTCGATCGGCGGGGAAATATCTGGATTGGTACCTGGGGCGGAGGAATAGCATACTTCGATCCGCAAAAGGACAGGTTTGTAGATCTGATGGGTACGGCGGATACCAGCTCTCTGCCCCAAGATACTGCCAATGTGTTCGATCTGGAGTTCGATCGTGAGAGCGCATTGTGGATTCTCACTTCGGAGGGCAGTCTGTATAAAGGGGATCCGCATGAGCGCAGTTTTGAGCTCATCATGGACAAGCCCTTTGCCGAGTCGATTTCCTCCGGAGAATCCGGGGTATGGATTGGTACCCGCCAGGGAGTGTGGCGCTATGATAATTCCAATCAGCTACTGGAGCAGGTGGTCAGCCCGCGCGAGTTCAACCTAAAGGAGTCTCTTTCCACTGTAAAAGCGCTTAGAGAGCACGAAGGTGTTCTCTGGATAGGCACGAAAGATGGTGTATACAGCTACGATTTGGAATCGGGTGAGCTCAACAGAGTGAATCTTCCGCGAGAACAAAAGGTTTCCGCTGTAGAAATAAACTGCATCAGTGCTGATGCGGTCGGTAATATATGGATCGGTACCCTCGAGAATGGACTGTATGTGCAGCACACCGCGGGCTCGCTGTATCATTTTCGCAGTGGAAAGGGTGAGCCAGGAGTTCTGAGCGGGAATCGAATTCTGTCAATCGAGACAACTGAATCGGGACTGCTGTATGTGGGGACCGGAACCGGTGGTGTAGACCGGGTCCTTCCCAATGGAAAGGCTTTCAACATTCTCCTGGAGGAGAGTGTCTGGGAGATTTTTGAAGATTCGGAACAGAGCATGTGGTTTTGTATGGACGGCACTGGAGTACAAAGCTACAGACCGGATACCGGGGCTGTACGTAGCTTCCGATATAATGCGGATGATCCGAGCAGTCCGCCGACCGATAGTGTCTTTTCAGGTGTGGAAACCTCCCAGGGGGAGATTTGGTTCGGAACTCGCCGTGGGATATGGGTGTATGATCAAAGTGTTCAAGCCGGACGCAGGGTGAATTTCAGTAATCCCCAGCTTGAAGTGCTGAATAACGCCCAGATCTGGGAAATTTATGAGGATTCCCAGCAGAATTTGTGGATAGGAACCCGCAACAGCGGTCTCTTCCGGCTGGGAGAGTTGCGCAGCGATGTTCAAAGGTATCAACTGAACGGCGATTTTATCTATACCGTGTACGAAGACAGCCGGGGACGAATTTGGGTTGGCACAATCGGTGCAGGGCTCCATCTACTGCATGCGGACGGTACCTATTCGGTCTACGATGATTTCAGCAACAATTTTATTCTTGATATTTATGAGGATGATGATGGCAGCCTGTGGATAGCAACCAACGGGGGAGGACTTCAGAGGTTCAATCCTGAAAACGGGGAGTTTACAACGTATACCCAGGAGGACGGACTGCCCAATAACGTAGTTTATGGTATCCAGCCAGATGCGGATGGAAGGTACTGGATGGGGAGTAACTACGGATTGATTCAATTCGATCCCGAGGTGATGGATTTCAAAGTATACACATCGGCCGACGGCTTGCCCGGAAATGAATTCAACGGCAAGTCTTTTGCTTCGGCTGCGGATGGGCGCCTGTATTTCGGTGGACCTAATGGGGTTGTGTACTTTTTTCCTGAGAAAATCGGAAAGCGGGCCTACAATCCTCCGGTGAATATAACCAGTTTTCTGCTCTTCAATGAGCCCGTCGAAACTGGTACGGAGTACGATCAGCGCACACTTCTGGAGAATGCCCCTCCGTATACCGAAGCAATCGAGTTCAAGCATTCAGAATCGGTCATTACGATCACTTTCTCCGCCTTTGATTTGCTCGAGCCCGGCAATAATCTCTATCGCTACAAGCTGGAAGGTTTCGATGAAAAATGGAACACCGTGGACAGTCAGCGTCGCTATGCCACTTATACTAATCTGCCGGCCGGGCGCTACACCTTTCGTGTTCAGGGTACCAACAGCGACAGAATCTGGAGCCGGCATGAAGACAGGGTTCGAATTCAGGTTATGCCCCCGTGGTGGAGAACACTTCCTTTCTATATCGTGCTCGGTTTTGTGGTGTTTCTCCTGCTGGAGTTCGCCTATCAGTGGCGGATGCGGACAGTACAGAAGCGCAACCAGCAGCTGCAGACATTGTATGAGAGTGAACAGAAAAGTGCACGGGCGAAACTGAGGCTTCAAGAGCTGCTGCAGGGAATGATCGATTCTATGCCTTCGGTGCTGATAGCGATTGATCAAGCCGGACGTGTGAATCAATGGAACCGCGAGGCCGAGCAGATGACGGGAATAGCGGGGGAGACGGCTATCGGCGCACAAATAGAGGAGCTTTTCCCCAGCATTAAAGCGGAAGTCGGAATGTGGCGGGATGCCCTGATGCGCGATGAACTCGTGCGGTATCATAAGGTGCCTTACCAGGAACACGGAGAGACCAAAATAAAGGATATCATAGTCTACCCGTACCACAGTACCCATGAATCCGGTGCGGTGATACGGATAGATGATATAACCGAAAAAGTGAACATGGAAGAGCTGGTTATTCAATCGGAGAAGATGATTTCCATTGGCGGTATTGCAGCCGGAATGGCCCATGAACTGAATAATCCGCTCGGAATTGTGCTCCAGAGTTTACAGAATGTGCGCCGCCGGCTCGATCCGCTGAATGTCAAAAACAGAAGTATTGCCGCAGACATGGATCTTTCCCTCGAAAGGGTGGCTGAGTATATGGACCGGCGCGAGATAAGCGAGTATTTCGAGCATATGAAAGATGCCGGAAGTCGTGCCAGCGATAT
>JAASTM010000278.1 GCA_021767325.1 Spirochaetales bacterium | reverse complement strand
GGCGCCGTCCGGGCAATTTATTCGCCGAATTTTTCCCGCAGCTTGCGCAGGTTCTTCCCGTAGCGCACTTCTATTTCAGACCCGAGGTCACGGGTAATCTCGGCCAGATAAAAATCGTGCTTCATGTAGCTTTCAATAGTCTGCACAAGACCTCGGTTCTGCGACCACACTACCCGGCAGGCCGCCGGTCCGCCCATCGTCCCGGTTATACAGCTGGCCGAGTCGACGGTACAATCGAGGGTCCGCCCCAGTTCTTCATACCCAGCCATGTGTTCGGTGTCATGATGATACACCGTCCCGAAGTCCAGCTTTGCATGCCCGTAAATCAGCACAAAGAGCTGCACACCGCGCTCGCCGGCACTCTTCATAGCTGGCTGAAGCTCCGCCAATTCGGCATCCCACAGCCCGATATATACTTTTGAAACAGCCTCATCCAGCATTGAGGCAGCTTTTTCCAGCGCCGCGCTTCGGTCGCTTAGATTCCACACCGGGTCGAAATCGGCCTGGAATTCAAACTCCCGCAGGCGTTTTTCCAGTTCTTCACTGTAACTCAGATACTCAGACTGCAGGTTCTCTATTACTTTATCAGGGGAGAGCGGACTGAACATCTCCGGTTTGGTTCCGGTTGAAGCAACCATCTCCCGTCGCATCAGCCGCCGGGTTACATCGTACACCCTCGAATGGGGCACTCCCGAGTTTTGAGAGATGGTATATGCACTGGCCGGATGCGATGAGAGCAAGGATAAATAGACTTTAGCCTCGTACTCCGTAATGCCGAGACCTTTGAACAGAGAGATCATCTCTTCGGTGCTGTATGCCATATTCTCAGCAGTATACTGCTGTTACACTACTTGTCAACACGCGTATCGGACCGCTGTGAGCCGCAGCCAGCTATGGTGTTTTATATCGGCTTTAGCTCATCGAACACCCAGGGTATCAGTTCGGCGACGGTGGGGTGGACAAACACCGCACGCTGCAGCTCTGTGTAGGGGCGACCGGTGTACATCCAGGCGGCCAGCATATTGATAACTTCGTCTCCTCCCACACCGAAAACCGTAGCTCCGGCGATTTTACCGCTGTCGGCCTCTACTATCACCTTTACCAGGCCGTCGGTCTCGTCCTTTTCAATTGCACGGTTAATCGAGCTCATCGGCATACTTCCGAGCAGGTATCTTCCCGGTTCCCGTGCGGCCTGTTTTTCGGAAAGTCCGACCCGTCCCAGCGGCGGATCGATGAACATGGAATAGATCATGAAGGGATCTTCCGCGCTCCGCGTTCGAAAACCGTTACCTTGCTGCCCAGGCGGCGGAAAATCTGGCTGAACTCCAGCCCGATATAGCTTCCACCGATTACAAGTAGATGCCGCGGTAGTTCCTGCAGATCCAAAATGCCCTTATTATCCAGATATGGAACGGAATCTATACCGGCTATATCTGGGACGCGTACCCTGGCGCCGGTGTGAATGTAGATGCGCTTCCCGCGGATTCTCTCCGAACCTACCTGCAGCTCACGATCGTTTAGAAAACGGGCTGATGCCCGGTAAAAATCGACGCTTTCACGCAGGTACTTTTCAAAGCCCTCGGTATTTGAGTTGCGGATGCTGTTCTGCCGTTCCATCACCTGTGAAAAATCTAAGGAAGTCCCGGCCGAGTTCCATTAAGGCCGGTAACATCACGCCGGTTGCCTGCCCGGTTCCTATCAGAACTGGATCATACTCTTTCATCTGTTATCTCCCTTGTTTTATCATGACTATGCTGGTAACCTACTACAGATGATAATAGGAATTCATTCCGGCCGCAAAGGAGGAATTTCCGAGCAAAGCCTGCACTACCTCTTGCAACACACCGGGCAGGCGTTCGAAATTTTTCCGCTGATTGAACTCGAACTTCAAACCTGTGATGCATGCCTGAAATGTGTAAAAACAAATCTGTGCTGTAAACCCGACGGCTTAGTCGAGATCTATAACAATATGCACTCTGCCGACGCGGTGGTTTTTGCCGCCCCCGAATACTGGGAAGGAATAAATGCAAAAGCCCGGGCCTTTTGGGAACGTATCTGCTTCATGGGGCGTCATAATGAGGGGTTTCCCCTTTCCCATCTAAAAGGAGTGATTATCGGAATCAGTGGAACGGGAGATTCATCCGCCGGAATGACCGACCTCCGCAGATTTATGGAGGATGCCCGCATTCAGGTTATCAATGAGACAAGCGTTCAGGGCAGCTACGCCTGTTTTGACTGCGGATTCGGTGCAAGTTGTGGGGTAAGCGGACTGCGGGACATCTGCAGCCAGCCGATCTCCGGACAGAGCGGTTCCGGGCTTACCGAGCTCAATCCCAATCCCGGCAACAGTGTTCGCCCCGCTACAATTGATATACTTGAGAAGGCTGCAATACAGATAGACAGAATGCTGGAGGCTGATTAAAGAAAATCGTCGCGCAACAGCTGCAGCATCTCCTCGATGCCCTCGCGGTTGATAGAATAAAGAATGCGGTTTTTCTCGGCGGTGTGGAACTGGATCAAACGGCTGGAGAGCAGCTTTTCGATGTGATAGGACATTGTGGCCGTGGTGAGGGAGAAGTGGTCGGCCAGCTCTTTTCCGTACCATTGGCGCTGTTTCAGCAGACGCATGATGGCGGCCCGTTTCGGGTCGGCCAGGGCTTTGAGATACTGGTCCACTACCCGGGCGGTATCGAAATTGCGGAATAGTTGTTCGACATCAAAACCGTAGATAATCAGATTGTAGTATTCGGTGTTTAGCGAAATGAAGCGATTGGCGAAATAACTGATAATTATTCTCACCGGCACATCAGGGCTGTAGAGCGAACTGTAATTATCAAGTGTAACCTGGTTAAGGAATTTCTGTTGATCCTCCTCCAGAAGCTGCTGATGCTCCTCTCTTTTTTGCTTCAATATCTGGAGTGCGTTCGGCAGCTCATCTTTTACAAAGGCATGATAAAACTCACTCAGCACCATTTTCAAACGGCGTATGAAAGCTTCGGTATAGCGGACGGCATAGAGTACAACCGCAACCTCTTCGGAAACCGATGTGTGCAGCAGGCTGTCCTGTCTCTCATAAGCGGCCTCTAGAGTTGCCGGATCGAGCTTCAACGGATCATCCTCACCCAGTTCAAATAACTCCCGCATCAGCTCCAGGGCTTCACCGGCATGTTCGGGTTTCAGCCATTCACAGAGTATTTCAGGAGTGTGCAGCTGGAATCTCAGAACCGCCCCGCGCAGGAACTTCATAGGGGCATGATATTTGAACAACTCATCAACATCTGAGGAAAGAAAGGGAGAGATTTCTCCTTCCACCTTCTTCCGCCACTCTAATATGGAACGGCTGGTCTCGATTCTGTCATCCGCCTCATCCCTTCTAAAGGCGTAGTTCAAAGTAGCTCCCAGCAACTCAAATGCCGGAATTATCTCGATTTGATAGCCCAACAGCTTCACTCCCTGCATCCAAAACTGCCCAATTGTAGCAGACCTGCGCTGAGTTTGACCAACAAATTCGATGATCTTCTGGCACAGCGACCGCGACGACGAATCTGTTGTGCCTGGGTGTCGATGCTGCGCCGTTGCAGATAATCGGAGCGACGTCCGAGTTCCATTTCATAAACCTCATGATGTGAACTAAACATATCAACCTCCTATATTAGATATCTGTAGCTTTACTTTGTTGTTATTAGAAATATATCTAACAATAAGAATATTGTCAAGTTTTTTATTGTGTTATTAGATTAATTTCTAACAACATAACTAAAGACAAATGAAAATTTATCTTTTATGCTATACCTTATGAGCTCAGATAGACCCGGATCGGTAACCAGAAAAGTGAACCTCATTATTCTTGCCAGTCTCTTCATCGGATTGGGCGGGGTTGTGTTCTATTTTGCCCTCTCACTCAGTACTACCATACAGAACAGCACCCGCGAGAATCTGGATGAACAATCCGGGATCATATACACCGCAATCGAGAACTTTATGCTGCCGGGCGAAGCACCTCTGGCTGTTCAGTATTTCACCGAAGTACAGCGGCGGACGCCTCTCTCGAGCATCTATTTATTCAGGACCGACGGCACACAGGCCTTTACCGATGACAGCACTATTCAAGATGTCAACTCAATGATATCGGGAATGCAGTTCAATGCACCACCGAGAGAAAACCTTGCGCCGCTCACCCGCAGCGATGAAATGTTTGCAGCTGCTACCGAACTTCCCCCTGAAACGGGGATCTTTCAAACAGTTGAAGATGGCAAAACATTCTTTCATATCTACCAACCGCTGATAAACAAACCTAAGTGCACCGGTTGCCATGGTGCAGACCATACTATTCGCGGTGTGCTTGAAATCAAAACCGATATTTCAGCGTCAGTCAAACAGAGAGAAGAGACGGTACTGGTCTCGAGCGGAATTTTCCTAGGGGTACTGTTGCTGCTGAGCTTACTGCTCACCCGATTTATGCATAGAACCGTAATTTCGCCTGTACGGGATATAGGCGAGGTATGCCGGGCAGTTACCGG
>JAASTM010000277.1 GCA_021767325.1 Spirochaetales bacterium | reverse complement strand
CCTCGACCGTAGAACGCATTCTATCGGCCGCTTCTTCGGCCACCTGCACCAGCGCCTCTACCCCGGCCTGCTTCTGCTGCGTCGAGGTAGCAGTAGTCTCCACCTGAGCACCGATCTGTTCGGTGGCGGTGGTAGCATTTTGGATGGCCTCTGTCTGCTGCCGCATACTCTCCTGAACCGAGTTCTTTGACTCCATAATCCGGTTGTGCCCGCTTTTCGTTTGTTCGGAATCGTTATCCAGCCCCTGCATTTCACCCTGCATCTCACTCAATTGATTGGCGATAGTCTGCGCAACGTCAGAATTGATGCGGGCATGAATCTGCAGTTGTTCGCCCACGTTGAAACTGCTGGAAGTTTGGTCTAACAAACTCTTCAGTTGATTGTACTGCCGGCGCGCCTTTTCTGCAGTACTCTCAATCGTGTTCAGATTTTTATGCTGTAGATGGAATATCTGAAAAATGAAAATTGCACTAAAGCCCATGAGAATAAAAGATACAATGAACTCAGAACCGTCATACACTCCGGAAACGGACCTGGCATTCGGTACGATTCTAAGAAAATTGTGAAGCGCATGCGAGGCGATTCCGAACAGCAGAGCTCCGATCACCTGCCAGTAATGATAGGCCAGAAGCGGCAGGGTCAGAAAGGCCGGCACCATATAGGTGGAGTGCATGTAGATATCCTTCGCACTCTCTATCTCCCGGACGTAAAAGAGGCCTGAGGCGGCAAGACAGAAGAGAACGATGGTACTTATACTCGCGGCCCGAAAACCGCCCCTGAGAATCGATATGCAGAGAAAAACCAGCAGCAGGCTCACACCGAGCTCAATAATCCCCATCAAAAAATAACCGCCGGAAATGCGGAGCACCCCCAGAGCCAAGAACCCGATACACAAAAGCGCATCCAAGAACAGAAGCGACACCGCTTTTTCCTGAATAATCACATTTTCATGAGAATACTTATTGTAGAGATACGAAACCACAGCCGCTCCTTTTCTCTTTTTCTTTCAAGATAATAGACTTATTTATCGCCCTCTTTCGGCACAATGCAGATAAACACAAAGTTTTCCGTGCCGCGGTTCAAAAGTTGATGGGCTTTCCCTCCAGGTACAAAGGCTGTAGAACCGCTCTCGACCTGGTGATCGGTACCGTCGAGATGTAGCGTACCCTGTCCTTCAACTATATACAGAATATGCGGCCAGTCGTGGTCATGCCGGGGTGTAAACCCGTCCTTTCCAAGCGTAAACATACGCATTACATAGTCTTCCCAGCCCTGCTCGGGACCGATCAAAACCTGTTTACTTACGTTATTCAGCGCCTCGCCGTTCAACTCTTTCCCGGGTATTTCATTTCTGTGTGATACAAACATATAGCTCTCCTTATCTATGTATATTTGATCAGGGCAGGCTCTCACAAGCTCTCCCGTCGCCATCAGCGTCGAGCCGGTGGGGGTCCTTCTCAGGTCCTCCAGCCGCCTCAAAAAAGGCCTGCGCCTCCGCCTGTGTTCTGAAATCGGAACAATCCCGGTCGGGACCGAACGGATTATACCGCAGCGCCCCCGAATCCGGCTGCTCAGACGGCCCCTCGTTTTCAGAACTCCGCAGGCCTCTTCTCCAATCCCACGGAGCCACCGGATCATCCTGTTTCCACAGCCCCTTCCCGGCAGTCCGCGCCTGCTGTTCGAGTTCTTGAAGGCGATTGTCCTGCGGTGCGTATTTACGATACCACCAGGCGTACCCGGCTGCAACCAGCGCCGCATTCAGCTCCGCCCCATCGGTTTCTCTGTACACAATGCCCACTATCCGGCCATAGCGGTCAATGTCCACAGCCTCTACTCTTACTCGTCGATCATACACCATAGCAGCGGTAAATTTCTTAGCCTGCGTACCATAGGCTTGGCGGCTTTCCGGGGTATCCACGCCATGCAGTCTAACGGTCACTTCACTGCCCCTGCGCAGCACATCGATAGTATCTCCGTCGGCGATCCCCACTACCCTGCCTACAAACTCTTCGGCTGCCGCCGCTGAAAGCGCCGCTACCGCACACAAGAGAATCAGCAGTAGCTGTTGGACTTTTCTATGCATATACTTCCGGTTTGAGAGTTGCAATGTAGGGCAGATTTCGATATTTCTGACTGAAATCTATACCGTAACCGACGATAAACTCATCGGGAATGTCAAAGCCTTTGTAGTCCACTTCCATTGCAACCTTTCTCCGTTCAGGCTTGTCGAGAAGCGTACAAATCCTGAAGGAGGCCGGCAGCCTCGCCTTTAAATTTTCAGCAAGATAGTGCAGCGTTAAACCGGTATCTATCAAATCCTCGATGAGCAGCACATGCCGGTTCTCAATAGGATAATCTAAATCTTTCAAGAGCCGCACAACCCCCGAGCTCTCGGTTGAGTTACCATAACTGGCCGCAGCAATAAAGTCGATTTCCATCGGTAAGTCTATGTGGCGAATGAGGTCTCCCAAAAACACATTAGCGCCCTTGAGCACCCCGATCACCAGCAACTCCCTACCCTCATAATCTGTAGTTATCTGTTTTCCGAGTTCACTCACCCGCTGCTCGAGATCTTCGGCTGTAAACAGCACCTCATTTACATGGTCATGCACGTACCTGCTCCTTCTACGACCGCGGTTGCCCATATTATATACGCTGAACGGCTGAAACGCAAAGCCTAAGTGTATTTGTCTGCATTTGCCGTTGCCGGTTGATTTTACTATGTTAAGAACACACAGCATAAAGGAGGCTGCAATGGAACTGAGTTCAAAGAAGATAGTTGCCTTAGTACATGAACAATTCGAAGATCTGGAACTGTGGTATCCGGTACTTCGCCTGAGAGAAGCCGGAGCAGAAGTTGTACTGGCCGGAGAGGAAGCCGGTAAAGAATATGCCGGCAAACACGGCGTTCCGGCTACCGCCGATATAGCCTATTCTTCGGTAAAAGCAGAAGATTTTGACGGAGTACTGGTACCCGGTGGATGGGCCCCCGATAAACTGCGCCGTTATCCGGAAGTAATAGAGTCAATCCGTGCGTTTGACAAAGCCGAAAAACTCATCGGCCAGATTTGTCATGCCGGCTGGGTGCTCATTTCAGCTGACATCTTAAAGGGCCGTCAGGTGACCAGCACCCCTGCGATAAAGGACGACCTGATCAACGCCGGTGCAATTTGGAAAAACACCGACGTGATCAGAGACGGCCACATCATATCCAGCCGCAGGCCACCCGACTTACCGGCCTACCTGCGCGAGGTGATTACCTTTCTGCAATAGTTCACTTAACTGGTTCGCCCCATTAGTAGTCGTACCGGTAGGACAAGGCCACCCGGCGGAAATACCAATAGGTGGGACTGCCGGTATCGACTTTTCTGTATGAAAAATGTGCATTACCAATCGATTCATCGGTATAATCCCGCCCCCGGGCGAATTGGCATTGGAAGGTGAGTGAATGCGCTTGTGACAGCTGATACACCAAAAACGGACCTATGTACACTTTGGTAAAATCCGAGCCCCAGCCACCTGAATCCATGGGAGATGCGTTCTGTTTGGTAATGCGTTGTTCAGTCTCTACCAGGATACCCGCGATTTCCAAATGTTTGAAAGCCGGCATCTGATATCCGAGTACCGCCGTTTGCTCCCACTTCCAACCGTTATAGTTTTCTCCGTCATCCGATTTCCACATCCAAGCCTCATCGGGAGCTGCTCCGGAGAAGGCTTCATAAGCCACAGAGGGCCGGTAGAGCATTACTATATGGGTCCAATCACCAGGCACCAAAACTCCAAAATCAAACTGCAGAGTCCCTCCGAAATCAGCCGTCGTCACCACACCTTCAAATGGAGCGGGTTCAAACGTTTGTTCCGGCGTGTTGAAGGAGAGTCCGCTTATTGAGCCATCTCCGATAGCCCAGCCTGTACCGATAGATAAAGAGCTGTCGAATGAGAAAAAAGCAACCGGGGTAATTACGGTTTCGATCTCTGCCGACATCGTAACAGGCGATATCTCCCCTTTGGCTCTAATTATAATATTATTGTCGGATGTCAGCGCTGAGCTGCCCGGCAAAAAGGGAACGCGCCTTTCACATCCAAAGGTGGCCCGCATCTCAAAGGCCTGTCCTCCGAGATCACGCCCCTCATCCTGGATTTGATCTCCAGGGAGTGCTTTCAAATCAGCTAAAGGAACAGTACTGTAGTCAATTGGTGCAAAGCCTTCTGCGCCGTAGCCTTGTAGATTCGCCGGATACCAGGCGAGATCCCCCGCTATCCATCGACTTACCTCACTCTGGGCAGAGAGCGCTGCGCTGAAAAGACACAGCATATAGATCGAAAACAAAATCTTTTTCATAGTTTCTTCCTTATGCTCAACTTCCAAAGTATACCAAAAGATTAAGATTTTTCACACTCAATTCTCACTTGGCAGGCTACTTCTCATCTCATATAGTATTACTATGCAGAGATTGCCTGCACTCTTTACAGCTACACTGTTTTTCTTGTTCACGCTGCAGTCTACATACGCACAGGTTGAAAGCGGTGATGAGGGTGAT
>JAASTM010000276.1 GCA_021767325.1 Spirochaetales bacterium | reverse complement strand
AGTGGTGCACCCGCCACCGGGTGTACATCATCCTGGATCTGCATGGAGCGCCGGGCGGACAGACCGGCACGAACATCGACGACTCGCCCGACGATCAGCCGGACCTGTTCCGCTTTCCGGAAAATGAGGAGCGCACGATCGAGATTTGGCGGGCACTGGCCGAACGCTACAAGGATGAGGAAATTATCGCCGGTTACGATCTGCTGAACGAACCCCTGCCCGGCTGGTTCTCGGAGTATAACCACCGTGTTCTTCCGCTCTACCGCCGGATAACTGCGGCTATCCGCAGTCTTGATGTGCGCCACATGATAATTCTGGAAGGGGTGCATTGGGCCACCGACTGGTCGATTTTTGAGGAGCCCTTTGACGACAACCTGATGCTGCAGTTCCACAAATACTGGAACAATCCCGACCGGGAGAGCATCGCCGAGTATCTGCAGGCCAGGGAAAAATGGAATTTGCCCATCTTCATGGGCGAGGGAGGCGAGAACAACACCGACTGGTACAGCGGTGCCTTTAGGATGTTCGAGGATCTCGATATTTCCTGGAATTTCTGGACATGGAAGAAAATGAGCACCGGCAACTCCCCGGCCTCGATACGAAAGCCCGCTGGCTGGGACCAAATCGTGAGAGCCGCGGAGGATCCGGCAACGGTCGGAGCGCTTGGGCCGGAAGAGGCCTGGGCCATTCTGCGGGAGTACGCCCGGGGCGTGCGATTCAGCGAATGTGAGTATCATCCCGAGGTAGTGGGGGCGCTGTTTCGAAGACCGCCGCTGCGGATCCCGGCCATATTCTACTCATACCGGGACAGGGGAACCGGCTTCGACCCCGGGCCGGCTACACAGACCGTACAGGCCAGCCCGGCCGGGCCGGAAGGAAAAGGTGGGCAGCCGGCAGCCGAGCCGCCGATAGATTTCAGGCGGGGCGACGGCATGCGCTTCGGATATGTAGCCCCGGGTGTCCAACAGGGAATTCCCCATTTCGCCCATAACGGCGGGGAGGACTGGAGCGATGAGGAGTGGATGTATGTACAGTTGGCCCCGGGGGCCTGGGCGCGGTATGATTTTCTGGCATCCCACCCCGCCGGCCTGCAGGCCTACACCATTACCTTGCTGCTGTGCGGGACGGCGGGCAGCCGCGTAGAGGTATCGATCGCAGGAAAAAGCTGGGATATCGTGATTCCTCCGGAAGCGGCGGGGTGCTTTCAGGAGTACGCCATCAAGGCGTCGGTGAGTGCCGGGCTGCAGCCGGTAAAAGTTGCTCCGTTAAGTGATGCTGTTCAGCTGCAGAGTCTGCATGTTACTATAGCTGAGTGAGGAGAAGGCCTATTTCCAGATTTCACAGACACAGCTTGAGGTTCAGATTGCTCGTACTGATGCTGCTGCTTACCACCGTCCCGGTGCTCACACTTACGTGGGTAGCCGTGCATAACACCCGAAATTCGGTCAAGATGCAGATCATCGATGCAAACGTCACCCGGGTGCGCTGGGCAGTTCAGTACCTCGAGGATGCGCTGCGAAGATTCGACGAACTGTTCTACTCGTTGCAGATAAATGAGGATTTCAGTGGAGTGATCGACCGGCTCGAGGCACAGGATAATTCTGAAGAGCGGGGAGTGGCCGCGAGCCGCAGCGAGCTGGTCGAGCTGAGCCGCCTGCTGACCGCATCTTATTACTCCTATTCCTCCCTGATCGATCAGCTGACCTACTACGTCCACCCCTCAGGACAGGCGATTACGATTGACAATCAGCGCAGCGGCGATCTCTCTTATCCGGCTACCGAGGGGCCCTTGTGGAACAAGGTGTTTGAAGAGCCAGTACCCCTGAGTTTGCGGTATGCGGACGGGCGTATATATGCCGTACACACCGTAAACCGTTTTCGGGACCAGAGTCTGCGGGGTGTTTTCTATGCCCGCCTGGATGAGACCTTGTCCGATCAAATCCTTGAAATTCTGGAGTCTACCAGCGATTCGCCGGTGTACCTGCTCAACGATGAACTGCAGGTGCTGATCGGTTATCCGAGTCGGGAAATAGATGAGCCGATACTACAGACTGTTTCCGATCAGGAGGGGAGCCGTCGCGCGGCATCGGTGCAGCGAAGCGCTTCACAGCTGCTCTTCTTTCAGCCGGCGGATGGGCGGCGGCTGACGGTACTCAAGACTGTGCCCCTGTCGCGGGTAAACGGCAGTGCCTCGGATACTGCCGCCGTCGGCCTTATTACCGGATTCGTGCTGATAGCGGTCTCGCTGCTGCTTTCAGTAGTGTTTTCGCTGCGCATAAGCCGCCCAATCGTGGATCTTGCCGAGAGCATGCGGCAGGCCACCACCCCCAGCTTCGAATCGCTTCCGGGGAGCAATCGGGATGAGATTCGCATGCTGCAGGCGGGCTACGAAACGCTGATGCGGCGGATGAAAGCCCTGGTACAGAAGGAGTATGAACAGGAGATGGAACTCAAGGACGCCCATTTAGCCGCACTGCAGGCCCAGATAAATCCTCATTTTCTCAATAACACCCTCAATCTGTTGGGCGGGATGGCCGTGGCCAAAGGGGTGCCGGAAATCTATACGATTGCCAAGGCAGTAGGAGAGATGTTTCGCTACACAGTCGGCTACACCCACGAGTTAGTACCTCTCTCAAAGGAGCTGGCGCATACCCAGAACTACCTGCTCATTCAAAAGCACCGCTTTGCCGGCCGCTGCCAGGTGAAGGTAGAGGTAGATCCGGCGGTGATGAATTGCCCCGTTCCGCAGTTCACTTTGCAGCCGATTGTGGAAAATGCCTTCGAACACGGACTGCAAAAGAAGCGGGGCGAGTGGCGGGTGACAGTCAAGGGCCTCCTACAGAGACGGGGAATCCTGCTGCTGATTGAGGACAACGGAGTGGGAATGCGCCGCGAGGAGCTGCGGGCTCTGCGCAGGACACTGAAGAATCAGAAAGATCCAGTCCGCTCGCACCAGAGTATTGGTCTGCGGAACGTGCATGCCCGGCTGCAACTGCAGTTCGGACAGCCCTACGGGCTCAAGGTCTTTAGTACAGAGGGTGAAGGTACCCGGGTGGCGGTAGTGCTGCCCAATGAATGCAAGGAGAAACGCCATGCCGGTCAAAATGATGATAATTGATGATGAGCCGTGGTCGAGAGAGGTAGTGAAAACATTTACCGAGTGGGAGCGCCTCGGGATTTCCCTGGCCGGAGAGGCCGATGACGGGGACTCCGGTCTGGAACTGCTCCGTAAGAGGCCCGCGCAGATTGTCGTTGCCGACATGAAGATGCCCGGAATGGACGGCACCGAACTGTTGGAGGCGATCCACCGGGAGTTTCCTGAGACAAAAATTGTGGTAATGAGCGGCCATGACGACTTTGCCTATCTGCGCCAGGCGGTAAAAGCGAAGGCGGTGGATTATCTGATTAAACCCCTCGATCCGGCCGAACTCAACCAGATCCTGCAGCAGTGTATAGAAGAGATTTCACATGGTGCCCGCACTCCGGTTTCCATGCGCACTCCGGTCCTCTTTCAGGACAGAGCCGTGTTAGATGAATATGTGCGCCACCGCCGGCAGGTATTCGCGAGTCTTTTGAAACTGGACAGCGCCGGAGTGAAAAGCAGCTTGAGGGATCTTCAAGAGTACCTCTCTCCCTATACGGACGAAACAGTCGATGCTGAACTGCGCAACCGAATTGTCCACGACTATCTGCTGCTGCTGGAAGAGTTCGTCCTGCGGAGTGACGCAGTTCCCGATCCGGCCCTGTTTCGCGACCGCGGCATTGAGCAGCTAGAAGCGGAGGAAATCTTCGATGCCCTGGCCGCGGTGTTCGATGAGGCGATCGAAATAATCAAGGAGGCGCGCCGCTTCAAAGATTTTCTCGACATAGAGATGGTGAAAGAGCATATCGACCATTATTTTCAGGAACCAATTTCCCTCGAGTCGGTGGCGCAGATGTTCCTGGTGAGCAAGGAACACCTCAGCCGGGCTTTCCGGAAATCCGAGCAGACAACAGTGAACGAATACATTACCCGCCGGCGCATGGAGGCTGCCCGGCATCTGATCTTGAACGAGGATACGGAAATAAAGCAGGCGGCGGCGCTGACCGGTTATTCCGATCTGGCCTATTTTTACCGGGTGTTCAAGAAGTTTTTCGGAATCGCCCCCGGACAGCTCCGCGGGTAAGGATATCAATCATGTGCAATACGCAATGTTAATTTTGACAAAAGACAGTGGGTCTTATGCGGTCTATAAAGAGAATAGACTAATAAAGGAGGCTAAGGCCATGAAGAGAAACGGAAATTGCTTTTTAATAGGACTGATCCTGCTGTGTATGCTGGGTGTCGTACCCGCGTTTGCAGCCGGCGGACAGGAGAAAAACGCCGAAACGGAGGGGCCGGAAGAGGTCGAGTTGAAGGTTTTTATGAGCTTTCCCCGCTTTCAGGATCAGTTCGAGGCCTATTTCGAACAGTTTCGTCAGCAGCAGCTGGAAGAAAACAATATCGATGTGACCATAAAATTGGAAATGCCGAATGTGGAGCAGGCCGATCAAATTTTGAAAACCCGACTGGCT
>JAASTM010000275.1 GCA_021767325.1 Spirochaetales bacterium | reverse complement strand
CCGTCCTTCTCGTAGCGATTTTTCAATTGCGGGAACTCCGATCCTCGGAATACGCGGAAGGGGATCTCCACCTGCTCAAATAGCTTTTTGAGTATCGGCATATTGCAGATCCAATCGCCGCACCAGTCCTCGGTGTTTACGGTGGCCCTCACCGGCTGGGTAAAACCATCGACCACCGCCCGCAGCGACTCCACATCCGCCGGCGAGGGGCTGTCAGAAGAGGCAACCGCTTCCATCAAATTGCGTACCAGCGACCGGTAATGCCGTAATTCCTCAAGATAATCGTCTACGGTCAGGCCCTGATTGAAATAGTCTTTTGTCAGTTTTTCTAAGTGTTCCATATACCCTAAAGATAGAGCCCCCACCGGCAATGATCAAGCAGAGCGGAGAAAAAAGTGAGCGGTCGCCGGGACCCCGGCTGCCGGCTGAGGGCTGCCGGCTGAGGGCTGCCGGCTGGTCGCCGGCACCAGCGGCGCCCTCCTAATTCAGTTCCGCCAGGAGACGCAGGCCGTCCAGGGTCAGCCAGGGGGCCTGTTCGTCTACACAGGGGATGTGCGGCGCCAGGGTTCCCGCCATTCCGCCGGTGGCGATTACCAGCGACTCGGTGCCGAGTTCGGTCTGCATCCCGCTGACCATGTGCTCGACCAGCCCCGCATACCCGTACATCAGTCCCGACTGGATGGCGCCAATAGTGTCGGTGCCGATATACGTGGCGGGAAAATCGAGGGGGATGTGCGGAAGCTGGGCGGTGTTCATCGAGAGGGCCTGCATGGCGGTTTTCAGGCCGGGGGCAATGGACACGCCGCGTATATAGCCTTGCCCGTCTACCGCAGTAAAGGTCAGAGCGGTGCCGAAATCAATAACAATCGCACTCTGCCGGTAGAGACCGTAAGCAGCCACTGCATTGGCCAGGAGATCGGCGCCCATCTCACGCGGGTTTTCGGTGTCGAAACTCAAGCCGGTGTTCAGCCTAGTCGAGACTGTCAGCGGCGCTGCACTACTGAAGCGCGTCAGCACTGCATGCAGCGTGGAGTAGAGCTCCGGCACTACGGTACTGAGGATTGTCCTCTCGATTTCATCCGGCTCAACCGAATGTTCCCGAAAGAGATTGAGCAGTAACATCCAATACTCATCGACAGTGCGCTCGGTCACGGTAGCCACCCGCCAGCGGGCGACCCACTGCTCCCCGGAGTAAAGCCCAATCACTATGTTCGAATTTCCGACATCTACTGCACACAACATATTCTGACTCCTTTTATTGAATCCTTTTACAAGTAGCTGCTTCTGTTATACCATGCATCATGACTGAAGAGAAACTGCGCTGCCTGGCCGCCGAAGCGCGGGTCTCGTTTTCGGTGGTGACCCATCACGCGGTGCAGCCGGACAAGTTCACCACGTACTACCGGAGTGTGCATGTGAGCGGGCGGGCACGGCTGGTCGAGGACGCGACGGACAAGCGGCACGCGTTGCGCCTGCTGGCTGAGAAATATTCGGCCGGTTTTGAGGAGAGCGCCGGGGAGTATATCGAGAAGGCCGCCGAGCACACCGCCGTATGCGCCATCGTAATAGAAACCCTGACCGGCAAGCTGAACCCGCCGGATTAAGCGCCCGGTTCACACTCAATCCAAAGCTATCTCCAGCAGGTCTTCGGCCAGAATCAGCGGCCCCTGGTAGGTGTGGCGGCACTCTGCTGCCAGGTCGTACTGCTCGCAGACCGGATAAAAATGGGTGAGCACCAGCTGCCCGACTCCCGCCCGGGCGGCGATTTCGCCGGCCAGGGAGGGGGTCAGATGGCCGGGCTGCCGGTGCTCATCGGGAAAGGCCGACTCACAGACCAGTAGGTCGGCCCCGCGGGCCAGCTCGATCAGCTGCTCCGAATAATCGGTGTCGCCGGAATAGACCAGGCTGCGCCCTTCCGGGGTGGTAATGCGGTAGGCCCGGCTTTCGAGGCGGTGTTCTACCGCCGTCCATTCCAGGGAAAACTCGTTTAGCAGTCCGGGGGCGGCGGCCCTGCCCTTGCCCTCCAACTCACGCAACTGCACCAGCTCTTGGGGCAGTTCGAAGGAGGCCTTATATGCATCCTTTAATAAAGAATAAAATTCCCCGAGGCCTTCACCGGCGAGAATCCGCAGGGGCCGCGTGCGGCCGACCGGCTGCGGGTATTTAGTGGAAAAGAGGAAACCCGGTAGCTCGCCGGCATGGTCGGGGTGAAAGTGGCTCAGCAGCACCGCATCGACCTCATCGATCGAGTACCCCGCCCGCAGCAGCTGGTGGATGGTGCCCGTGCCCAGGTCCAAGAGCAGCCGCTCGCGCCGGCCGCAGACCAGCAGGGAGCAGGAGCTGCGCCGGAGCGAGGGCACGCAGGTGCCGCTGCCCAGGATGATCAGTTTACTCATGGCCGCTGGCCGGGCCGGCTGTGTTGGCCGGGCCAGCCGGATTGTGCTGCAGGAAGGTGCCCTGGTCGAGTTCGTTGAAGGCCTGCTTGAGCTCTTGCCGGGTGTTCATCACGATCGGCCCGTACCAGGCCACCGGCTCCCGCAGGGGAACTCCGGAGACCAGCAGGAAGCGGGCCCCCTGCCGGCCGCTGCTCAGCTTGATCTGCCGCCCCTGATCGAAGAGCACCAATGTGCGGTTCTCGGCCTCCGCCGGGGGATGGGTGTCGTGCCAGCGCTCCGCCTCGGTGGGGTGTGAAAAAGGATCCTTCTCATCCGAAAAACAGACACTCCCCTCGTACACATAGGCAAAGGCGTTCCGCTCGGCGGCTATCGGCAGGCTCAGGCTCAGACCGGGCGGTATATACATATCGACGTACACCGGATCGATTCCGATACCGTGCACCGGCCCCGCGGTTTCCCACAGCGAACCGCAGATTACCTTAGCGGTGGCGCCCTCCGGACCGGCGGCAGTGGGTATTTGGTCGGCGGAAAACTCTTGGTAGCGGGGCTGGGTCATCTTCTCGGAGGTGGCCAGATTGGCCCAGAGCTGAAAACCGTACATCCGGCCGCCGGGGCCGGGCTTGGGCATCTCCTGATGGATAATGCCGCTGCCGGCGGTCATCCACTGTACTCCTCCGGCTTCGATCACCCCGCTGTTGCCCAGGCTGTCGCCGTGCTCCACACTGCCGGCCAGCATATAAGTGATGGTTTCGATGCCGCGGTGCGGATGCCAGGGAAATCCGGCCAGATAGTCGTCCGGATTGTCGCCCCGAAAATCGTCCAGCAGCAGAAACGGATCGTAGCTGTCGGTATCCTGAAAACCGAAAGCCCGGTGCAGATGCACCCCCGCCCCTTCCATGGTCGGTTTGGCTTTGGCCATTTTTCTTATTTTTCGTATTTCTGATTGCATGCCTGCCTCCATCTCCCCTCAAAGTAAATGATAGCGGGCCGGCACCGGCATCGCAAGCCGGATAGTTCAATTGTATATTTGTAAAAATCCGCATCCCGGGTTATTCTGTATGCATCAGAAACCGAAATGTTGCAGTTTAATATCCTCAGGAAGATACAGTTTAAGCAGGATCCCCTCTCAGCGGCAGTACTGCCAATCACTCTACTGCTGCATCTGACTGCGTATCTGCTGTATCTTTCCGGCAACTCCGCTTCTGACTACACCTGGATTCTGGAGGCCTTCGAATGGCATTTTCAGATTCTGCTGGCCCTTTCGATTCTGCTGTCTATCCTGTGCAGCCTCTTTTCGAATAATGTACTTTTCTTGCTGCTGTTTAGACTGGCACTGTTCTTTTTGCTGGCATATCCCCTCGGCCTCACCAGTGATGTTGTACTGATACTGTTAATTTTATCCCTGTTCGAGATAGTGGTGTATCTACCCCTTCTACAGGCGGTTGGCTATCTTGGCGGGATGCTGTTGGTATCGGCTGCAATCGGCGGGAGCGGAAACGCCTTTTATTTTACCAGAGACGCGGCTGAGCTGCACGAAACCCTCCTGTTTACGGTACTTACCCTGTTTATAGGCGGGGCGCTGATCGCCTACAAAAGCATGGTGCAGCAGCTGCATGAGGCCGGCCGCGATATCGGGCATCTCAAATCGGTGATCTCACAGCTCTCGCACGCAAACCTCGACTTCCAGCGGTATGTTCACAGCGTAGAATATTCAACGGTGAACTCCGAACGACGGCGTATCAGCAGCGAGATTCACGATACGGTCGGGTATTCGCTGACCAACATCCTAATGACCCTCGAGGCCGCCCATGCCTTAATCGATGAGGATCAGAACCGGGCCCAGCAGGCCCTCACACGGGCGATTACCGAGGCCCAGAACTGTTTAGAAGAGACCCGGCGGTCGATGCGGGCGATGCGTTCCAACGAGCTGAAAGAGGCGGTGGGCTTGCAGGCAATCGCCCACCTGGCCCGCTCCTTCAGCGAGGCTACCGGTATGGAGATTCGGGTGGAGTACGGCAACGCTCCGGACAGCTTCGGCCGTGAGCTCGATCTGGTGCTGTTTCGGATTATACAGGAGGGGCTGACCAACGCCTTCCGCCACGGCCAGGCGAGTCTGGTCAAAATCACGTTCTGGAGACTGGAGAACCGGCTGTTCGTCACCATT
>JAASTM010000274.1 GCA_021767325.1 Spirochaetales bacterium | reverse complement strand
GCACCGATTTGATGGCCAAGCTGCTGTCGCATATGATCCCATTTATCAGTTTGGGGAAGCTGCTGTTTTTTGTGGACGTGTGTGTGGTGGTGTCGGCGGCGCTGGTGTTCAACAATATCGAGCTGGGGCTGTATGCCGGGATTTCGATTTTTGTAGGGGCGCGGGTGATCGACCTGGTGCTGGAGGGCGTGGACTACGCCAAGCTGGCGATTATTATTAGTGACAAGTCGGAGGAGATTGCCGATGCGCTGCTGGAGGGGCTGGAGCGCGGGGTGACCGGGCTAAACGGGAAGGGGATGTACACCCGCAAGTCGAAGAATGTGCTGCTGTGTATTACCCGGGCCCGGGAGATGCCCAAGCTGAAGCAGATTATCAAGGCCGCCGATCCGGAGGCTTTTGTGGTGGTGACGGACGTGCGCGAGGCGCAGGGCGAGGGCTTCAAGCCGCCGGAGTAGGGGCTCAGCGGGAGTCTGAGACCAGCACCACCACCGAGTGGGCTTGAACCTTGTAGTCGGATTGATTTTCGAGGGGTTCGCTGCGGCCCATTTCGTAGATGTCCGGGGCGCTGGCGGTGTCGATTTTGCGGCGCCACTGACGGCCGGAGAGCGGCGGGGCAATTTTGAAATGGGCGGATTTAGGGCCGGCGTTGAACATGAGGTAGAAGTCGTTGTCATCGCGGTCGGCCCGGGTTTCGGCCTGACTGCCGTCGATGAGCACGGCCAGCAGGTTGCTCTTGCGGTGCCAGTTTACTTCTTTCGCCTTTTCCGAGTACCAGGTTATATCCGATAATCCATTTTGGTCGGCATCGCGACCGGAGTAGAACTCCGAGCGTTTGAAGGCCGGATGGCGCTTTCTGAACTTGATGAGCTCGCGGCAAAAGCGGACCACATCCTTGTGGGTTTCGGCCAGGGACCAGTCGAACCAGGTTACCTCGTTGTCCTGGCAGTAGGCGTTGTTGTTGCCCTGCTGGCTGCGGCGCAGCTCGTCGCCGCCGAGCAGCATGGGGGTGCCGGCCGAGAGCAGCAGGGTGGTAAAGTAGTTCTTGACCATGCGGTTGCGCAGTTTCTCGATTTTCGGGTTGTCGGTGGGGCCCTCGTGGCCGAAGTTCATGGAGAAGTTGGCCCCGTGGCCGTCACGGTTCTGCTCGCCGTTCATCTGGTTGTGTTTTTCCACATAGCTGACCAGGTCGTTCATGGTAAAACCGTCGTGGGCGGTGATGTAGTTGATACTGTGGAAGGGCTTGCGGCCGTCGTCCAGATACAGATCGGAGCTGCCGGAGATGCGGGTGGCCAGTTCGGAGATCATTCCGTCCTCATTCAGCCAGAAGCGGCGCACGCCGTCGCGGAAGCGGTCGTTCCACTCGGCCCAGCGTCCTCCCGGGAAATTGCCCACCTGGTAGGCCCCGCCGGCGTCCCAGGCTTCGGCGATGATTTTAGTGCTGCGCAGGATGGGATCCTCGGATATCCGCTCCAGGATGGGCGGGTTCTCGAGCAGGTGCCCGTTCCGGTCGCGGCCCAGAATCGAACCCAGGTCGAAGCGGAATCCGTCTACATGCATCTCCATGACCCAGTAGCGCAGACTGTCGAGAATGAAGCTGCGCATGATGGGGTGGTTGCAGTTCATGGTGTTCCCGCAGCCGGAGTAGTTCAGGTAGCCCCGCCGGCTTTCGTCGAGCATATAGTAGATGCTGTTGTCCAGCCCGCGGAAGGAAAAGGTAGGCCCTTTTTCGTTGCCCTCGGCGCTGTGATTGAAGACGATGTCGAGGATTACCTCGATGCCGGCCTTGTGCAGTTCGCGTACCATGGTCTTGAACTCGCTGACCTGTCCGCCACGCTGGTCGGCTGCGGCGTAGAACGAGGCTGGGGCGAAGAAGCCGACGGTGCTGTAGCCCCAGTAGTTGGTCAGCCGCCGGCCGGTGACCGGGGAGGTGATCATGTTTTCGTGAGGGTTGAACTCCTGGATGGGCAGCAGCTCGAGGCTGGTGATGCCCAGCTCCTGGAACCAGGGGATGAGCTCGGTGACCCCGTTGAAGGTGCCGGGGTGGCGTACGCCCGCCGAGGGGTGGCGGGTGAGGCCGGCAACGTGGGCTTCATATATGATGCTGTCCTTGAGCGGATAGTTGAGCGGGGTGTCGCCCTGCCAGTCGAAATAGTCGTTGACCACTACACACTTGGGCATGCGGTCCTGCCGCCAGTCGGTCCAGGGGCGTTTCTGGGTGAGGGCTTTGGCGTAGGGGTCGAGCAGCCAGGCGTCCGGACGGAAACGATGGCCCCGGTCGGGGTCCTGCGGGCCGTCGACCTGGTAGAGGTAGAGCTGCCCGGTTTTGAGGCCGTGAATGTGGATGTGCCAGATGTCACCGGTGCGGTTCTGGTCGGGGTCGAGGTGATAGATCGCGGCCGGGCTGGTATCTTCGGGCTCGTCGAACAACAGCAGTTGTACCGAGGTGGCGTGGCGTGAGAATAGGTTGAACTGAACGCCCCGGCCGGTCAGCGATGCTCCCAGCGGCAGGGGATGGCCCGGTTCGCTTCGATGTGTGTTCATGTGTGCGCTTCCTTGGCTGTAGTATACTAACAAAACGGGGTAACAGAAAGGAATTTCGTGCGGTGTGTCTATGGTGGGGGCTTTGCCGGCCTCGCGTGGCTTGTGTGTGGCCGGGCTCAGCTAGGGGTGCTGCTGTCGGGGGCGCTGTTGGGGGCGCTGCTCGGGTTCCAGAAGCCCTCGTGGGGCCGGCGGGCCTCCGCTTCGATGTGCGGGCCGCTGACCTCGACCTTGCGCTGGCCCCGGGCAAAGACCTCGCGGCTGGGCAGCTGCAGGGTCGGGTTTTCTGGGTCGTCGCCGGTCAGTTCGTACAGGGTCGATTCGCTGAGGGCGTAGGTCATGGCCCCGATACCGCTCCAGTAGATGGCGCCGCTGCACATGGCGCAGGGTTCGGCACTGGTGTACAGGGTACATTTTGCCAGGAACTGGCGGTCGTACTTTTTCGAGGCTTTGCGAACCAGGTTGGTTTCGGCATGGCCGGTGCAGTCGCGGTCGGTGGCGACGGTGTTGCCGGCGGACATGAGAACCTCGCCGTCGGGGCCTACCAGTATCGCGCCGAAGGGGTGGTTGCCGGCTGCAACCGCCTGTTCTGATACTTTGATTGCCTGGCGCAGATATTCTTCTTTCGTTTCCATAAATGGTACGCTCCGCTTTAGTAAATTATATGCAATAGATCTAAAACTCTAATGTGTCTAATGTGAAAAAAATGCAAGTTTTTATTGACAGCATCCCTATACAAGACTACCATCTAACTTAAAATACAACAAAGTACAACAAAACGCAACTGTTAAAGTTGGGTTTAAAAACAAGGAGGACACGGATGAAACGCGTGTTAACTGGTATCATTGCAATTGGCTTGATGCTGTGTGTAGGAGCGGCTGTATTCGCCGAAGGGCAGCAGGAAGCGGCTCAGGACGAGACGATCAAGATCGCTCTGGTTATTCCGAGTACCATTGACGATATGGCCTGGAGCCAGTCGATGTACAAAGGAATTGTAACCGTACAGGAGAGATTGGGCAAGGACAAGGTGCAGCTGGACGTGAGCGAGCGCCTGTGGAACGCGGTTGACGCCGGCTCGGCGATTCGCCAGTACGCTTCACAGGGCTATGATATAGTTATTGCCCATGGGGCTCAGTACCAGAGCCTTCTAGACGAGATTGCTCCGGCTTTTCCGGAAGTAACCTTTGCCTACGGAACCGGTTTTAAAGCCGAATATGATAATGTGTTCGCATATGATCCGCACGCTCAGGAAGGTGCCTACCTGCTGGGAATGCTGGCCGGTATGAAAACCGAGAGCGGTATTGTCGGAATTGTCGGACCGGTAGAATCGGGCGATGCCATCAAATACAACAAGGGCTTCGTGCAGGGTGTGGAAGCGGTGAACAGCGATGCCGAGGTGCGGATTGCCTATACCGGCGGTTTTGGCGACCTGGTGGCCGCCGGTGAGATTGCAGAGACCCACATCGGCGCCGGTGCCGATATCCTGACCGGTAGTGCCCAGCAGACCGTTGGTGCTATTCGCGTAGTTGCCGAATACGACGACGTGTTCTGGCTGTCCACCGATATGGACCAGTCTTCGCTGGCACCCCAGTCGATACTGGCGGCCCAGGTGTATGATTTTGCCGAAGTAGTTCAGAAGATGATCGACAGCCGGGCCGAAGGAGTTTTGGGCGGAAGCGTCATTCCGCTTTCGTTTGCCAATGGTTATTTGTCATTGGAATGGAATGACGCGCTCGCTTCCGAGATTACACCGGAGATGAAAGCAAAGGTCGAAGAAGCCAAGCAGAAGATTATTGACGGCGAAATCGAGATCGAACTGCAGTAAATTGAACTGGTTCAGATCTTGAAGTTGTAAGGTCCGGGGCCTTTGAGGGTGCCGGGCCGTTTTTTGAAAAGGGAGTGGGCCATGGCGGAAATTATCGAACGGCTCGAAATGAACCATATAACCAAAAGGTTTCCCGGCGTACTTGCACTGGACGATGTGTCCATGAATCTGCAGAAAGGGGAGGTGCTGGCGCTGCTCGG
>JAASTM010000273.1 GCA_021767325.1 Spirochaetales bacterium | reverse complement strand
TTGGAATGGGGATTGACTTTCGGGAGCTGCACTACCTGCCGGGTAAAGCTGATATGCTGATTTTCCAGGTTTCCGAAGTAGAATGAAGCCGGCTCCTCCACCTGAATGTCGAAGAGGCCAGCTCCGTCGGCCAGGGCCGGATCGACGGGGACCCATCCGAGCTGCGACACATAGAACTCTGCCCAGATGTGTTTATGCGTGAGTTTATCACCATGCACTATGAAGCCGGCTACAGGCCTAGCAGGAATGCCTACACTGCGCGCCATCGCAGTGAACAGCAGACCGTAATCCCGGGTATCAGCCCGGCGGCTGTCGATGCACTCCTCAAGACTCGCGTATTCGAAGGCCGGGTCGTACTCCAGCCGGTTTATCACGTATTCAAACAGTGCATAGGCCCGTCTATACGCATTTCCGCTGCGTCCGGCAACCGAAGCAGCGACGGAGGATATGCGCTCATTCTCGGAGGGTACAAACAGGTTTGGACGCGTGTAATAGGAATAGAGCCGCCTGTCGCGGTTGTAATCCGTTACATCCCGAGCATCGATATCCGTGCGGATGGAATAGCGGTCAAACCAGTAGGTGTGGCTGAGGGTGTACTCAAACCAATCCTCCGGCGGCTTCAGGGTGTAACGCATAATGCCTTTATAGTCGAGCCACAGCGGTTCGGGATCATGAATGGCCTCGATGTTCCGCTGTGCATAACCGGAAAAGAGTTTCGGGACCCACACCTCCAGACCGTTTTCGCCGTCTGCAACCTGTACATTGGTAACCCGGATATCCTGCTGAATCTGATAGCCTTTACTCTGTTCGAAGCGCTTGGAGCCGACCGGACTGGTAACCTCGAAGTAGAGGGCATTGCTCTGTCCGCGGTCGTTTTCTACCATTACACTACCGGAGATAGCGCCGTCGGGCACATACACTACTAACTCCTGGTCGCTCCAGACCTCATAGTCAAAATCGAGTTCGCTGCATTCCACATAACTATTCTCGGCCGAGGATTCATCCTTGGATGCTGCGGTAGTGTCAACGGCCAGGAAGCGGAAATATACTTTCCCGGTACCACGCCGGCGCCCGAAGTTGCGGCCGCTGATAGTCACTCGAGAACCAACCGCCCCCTTTTCGGGTGATATCGATTCAATATAGGGGTGTCCGGGTTCGACCGGACCGGAAAGTATGACCGGAATATGGGCTCGGTTGGTGAACAAAATGCCGTTGCTCTTGCCGTTGTTCGTTACCACGTATACCCGGCCGGACTGCACACCGTGCGGCACGGTAATTGTGATTTCATTCTCAGACCATTCTTTATAATGCGAAGAGGTGAGCCGAATTCCGGCAAATAGAACATCGCCACCGTCCCGCCGGGAACCAAAGCCCTCACCCTTTATCTGCAGAGTATCCTCGGGGAAAGCGGCCGGCGGAGCTATTTCGGTAATATGGGGTTCTTCCACGGTGAAAACGGACGAATATACTGCCAGCGCTACCAGCAGCACAAATATTGTTACCACCGAGATAGTATATATATGTTGACGGGAGCTCATTCAAGCGGCTCCACTTGTATTTCTAATTCAATTGTATACACGTTGTTTTCTTCCGTATCCATAAGTACTCCGGTTGGAAAGAATATTACACTCTCTCCCGGTTTGATGGGAAGGCTTTTGACTGTACTGTAATACTTTTTCTCTTCGTCGGGAGATTGCTGTACCCAGACTTCTCCCTTGGCCACTAGAAATATCGATCCACCCTCATTCAAAAACGGAATCAGGTGGGCACTGACCGTCAGATTCTCTCCCTCGAGGGTTATCGAGACGGATTTTCCCGATACTGTTATTTTGCGGCTTTTCGTATTCCAGATGTTTTCTCGATCTTTCCCGATCAAGCGGGCATGGATCTGCACCTCCAGCGCTTTGTCCTGAAGATATCGCAGCGCCTCCTGCAGCTCCTCAATCGAGTTGCCGTCTTGCTGCGAAAATACAGGCTGCAGCAGCCCCAAGAAGATCAGCAGTGCCGGAAAAACTGCGCTGAATTTCACTCGCCTTCACTCCTCCTGTAGTCTGCCGCCCGCAGCAGCTGTGGTTCTCCGGTGACCTGAATTTTGGAAGAACTCGGCAACTGTATTTTAACCTCGATCGCTGCGCCTTGATCACTTAAGAAGCGAACGAGCTGTTCCAGTTCGGGCATGGTATTGGCCGGGGAAACGAAATCGGATGGCACCTCGGGGATTGATTCAATCGTTTCATCCGATTGCATTGCAAGCGGTACCATCTGCTGTTCCGTGGAGAAGGGGTTGAACAGAACCGTGAGCACCAGTGCAAGCACTGCCGCAGCCACACCCGCGGCCACCGGCAGCGGCACCTGCAGCCTTCGGTGCCAAAAATCCTGAACTCTTTCCCGGCGGGTATGTCGCTGAATTTCTCTCCATACCCGTGCTTTTCTCTCACCACTCGCAACCGCATCTTCAGCAGGCGAGTCGCTGGTGGCAGTAAAAAGCTCCTGAAGCGCGGTGTATTCGAAAGCAATTTTACGGCACCGTTCGCACTTCTGGATATGGTTCTTTACATCCGTATGCAGCTTCTCCTGTAACTCACCGTCTACATACGCTGAAATAATTTGATCATCATAACACATGTGCTTCCTCCTCCTTCAGGAGAGTTCCCAGCATGTTGCGGGCCCGGTGGACCCGTACTTTCACATTGTTCTCGGTTATATGCAGCACTTTCCCGATTTCATAGTAGGACAGATTTCCGTATTCCTTGAGTACAATCACCGAACGAAGACTTTCAGGGAGCCGTTCCACTGCGCGGTGGACGATTTTTTCAGTCTCGCTGCGCATTAAGAGCTCCTCGCCATTGCGTTCATGGGGTTTTGGCTCGAAAGAATAGCGTTCCAGCGCCGATCTTTCCCGTTTCTTACGTTTGTAATAGTTAAAAGAGAGATTTTTTGTAACACGGATCAGCCAATAACGGGCTTGATCCTCCGACGGGAATGGGATCGTTCGGTGATAGAATCGGATAAACGCCTCCTGGCAAATGTCCTCTGCCACATCCGCATCCAGCGTTATATGATATGCAACCCTGACGATGGCGTTAAACGTCTTATCATACACCGCTTGAAATGCTTCCGGGTCATTACTGTATATCTTCATACTGTAAACAACACTTATACCCGATTGTTACACTTTTTTCTTCCATACCGTCCCTTCGGGGGTATCTTTCAGCTCGATACCTTTCTCCAGCAGTTCATCGCGGATCTGATCGGCCCGCGCAAAGTCTTTATTCGCCCGGGCTTCTTCCCGCTCCTTTATGAGCTTCTCGGTTTCTGCATCAACTGCCTGTTCGGCCTCGACTTCCGGCAGCTTCAACCCCAACACGCGGTCCATATCGAAGAGTACGGCCAGCTTGTCCGCCGGCGGAACGGCCTCATCCTTCACCAGCGTCCACACAACCGACAGGGCTTTCGGCACATGCAAATCATTGCATACATGCTCCCGGAACGCCTGCAGGTAGCTGTCTGCCGCGGGACCAATATTTTCCAGGGCAGTTACCGCCGCAGCCGAGTTTCGCAGCTCTCTGACCTTATCGATCAAGTTGAGCCGGGCTTTGCGGGCGGCATCCAGTGAATCAAAGGTGAACTGCAGCTGGGAACGGTAGTGGCCGCCCAGACAGAAATAGCGATAGTCCAGCGGATCGTAGCCCTCCTCCTGGAGGGTTCTCAAGGTAATAAAATTACCCTTAGATTTGGCCATTTTATGCTGCCCCATCACCAGGAACTCGCCGTGGACCCAAAAATTGACCCAGGTTTTGCCGGTGGCGCTCTCCGACTGGGCGATTTCATTGGTATGGTGCACATTGATATGATCCACTCCGCCACAGTGGATGTCGAACTGCTCGCCGAGATACCGCATACTCATAGCCGAACACTCGATGTGCCACCCGGGATATCCGGTTCCCCAGGGCGAGTCCCAGGTCATGGCCTGGTTTTCGAACTTGGAGCGGGTAAACCACAGCACAAAGTCCCGGGGATTTTTTTTGTTACTGTCAACCTCTATTCGGGCTCCGGACTGCAGGTCCTGTGAATCGAGCCGGGCGAGTTTTCCGTATTCCGGGAAGGTGTCGATACTGAAGTATACATTTCCACCGGACTCATAGGTGTGTCCGTTCTCCTCTATCTTCTTTATCAGCCCGATCATATCGCCGATGTGGTCGGTTGCATTGCAGGTGATAGTCGGCCGGACAATATTCAGATTATCGATATCCAGGAAAAAAGCCTCCGTATAAAACCTGGCAATGTCCCACACCGATTGGCCGGATTCCCGAGAGCTCTTTACCATCTTGTCTTCGCCCTGGTCCGCATCATCGGTAAGGTGCCCGACATCAGTGACATTCATTACGTGCTCGACTTGGTAGCCCACATACTCGAGAGCACGCCGCAGCACATCCTCGAAAACATACGTGCGGAGATTACCAATGTGAGCGTAGTTATACACGGTGGGGCCGCAGGTGTACATCTTCGCCTTACCGGGTTCGACTGTATAAAAGTCTTCAATCTTTCTGGTCATGGTATTGTACAAACGAAGT
>JAASTM010000272.1 GCA_021767325.1 Spirochaetales bacterium | reverse complement strand
GGCTGCTACGGCGGGTGATGTCTTTAAGATTGAAATTTTATAAAAATTTTTCCCTTTCCTTTGAAGCAGGGGGCCGCGCTTAGCTGTCATTAATGATGAAGACTTACAGATGGAGGGGGATATGATTCTCAGTTACTTCCGGCGGGGGGCCGGTGAAGGGGCGGTGTGTGCGAGGTTTGCGAGCGGCGGGCTGGCGGGGCGGCAGCTGCTGCTGGATTTCGAGGAGGACCAGGTCTGTGTGGTGCGAGAGATACGGCGGAACGGTTCGATCGGAGGGCGGCATCCATGGGCGGCGGAGCGCAGAGTGTGGCCCGGCGGCAGCGGGACCGCGGAGGCCCGGGTGCCGGGCAGCCCGGAGGATTGTGCCTAGGTAGATTCTTGTAATTGCGCCGAACTTAAATTACTATAACGGTATATAAGGGGGCGCGCTATGACCAAAACGATTATTCACGGCTGCAATGGAAAGATGGGCCGGACGCTGGCGGCGAGTATCGAGCAAAATCCTGATTTCGAGGTTGTGGCCGGGGTTGACGCGGCTATCGATGTAAAGACCGATTTGGATTTTCCGGTGTATTCCGCCCTGGCGGATGTGCAGGAGACGGCCGATGTGGTGATAGATTTCTCCCATGCGGATGCGGTGGATGCGATGCTCGGTGCGGCCAGGCAGAAAAAGCTGGCGGTGGTGGTGGCTACTACCGGCTTGAGCGATGCACAGTTCGAGTATCTTCGTGCGTGTGCGCAAGAGATTCCTGTGTTCCAGGCGGCGAATATGTCCCTGGGAGTGAATTTGCTGAAGGCGCTGATTTCACAAGCAGCTTCGGTGCTGGGATCGGCCTTCGATGTTGAAATAGTGGAGAAACACCACAATACCAAGCGGGATGCACCCAGCGGTACAGCCCTGGCTTTGGCAGATTCGGTGAAAGATGCACTCGGTCGCCCGATGGAATATGTGAACGGTCGGGAAGAGAAGAACAAGCTACGCGATAAGCACGAGATCGGCATTCATGCGGTGCGCGGCGGCAATATTGTCGGTGAGCACGACGTGATTTTTGCCGGCCAAGACGAGCGCTTGACCATAGCCCACGCCGCCTATTCGAAGGCCCTGTTTACAACCGGTGCGCTGAAAGCTGCCACCTATATTGCCGGCAAGCAGCCCGGATTCTACAGCATGGAAGGGATGATCGCGGAGACGGTCGGCTGAGTCTATTCGGCGGACAGCCGGCCCGTCCCGGCGGAAGTTTTAATACGGATGCACATTGAGGTGGACCTCATTGTGCATCTTTTTTTTGCTTTACAAAAGAATTCGTGCTTCGTATACTACTGCGAAAGTCAATACAAAAGGAATAATCGTGAAAAAAGCTACCTCATTCTTACTCCTACTCTTTCTTAGTGTTCATGCGTATTCACAGATTCGGGAATATGTATTTGTCGTGCGTCCCGGTTACAGCGGCGCTACTACCGCCTTTTTAACCGAAGTTGCGGAAGCCTTGGAAGCGGAGGGCTACGAAGGACTTGTCGAGAAGCAATCCGACCGTGAGGACGGTCGTTTCGGCTCCGGCTTTCTGTTTGTAGCCGAAGACGGAAAGGTGTTTGTAGTTACCAACCGGCATGTAGTCGGCGGTGCGGATTCGGTTATTCTGCAGCAAGAGCTGCAGGATGGGAGCCTGAAATCCTATGAGAATATCCGCATTGCGGCTGTGGATGACAGCCTCGATCTGGCCCTGATTCGGGTTGAAGCGGCGGATGCTTTTTCCGAAGGGCTTCTTTTTGCGGATGAGGTTCCTTCAGACGGAACGGATGTGTGGTCGGCCGGGTATCCGGGGCTGGGAGGCGACCCCGCATGGCAGTTCGGAAAGGGGAATATTACCAACTCCCGGGCGCGGATCGAAGAGCTTATGGATCCGGAAAAATCGACACTGATTCAACACTCCGCTCCGGTCGATCCGGGCAATTCGGGCGGTCCGTTGCTGGTTGCTGCTTCAAATGGCGCCGATGAGTACCGGGTGGTCGGTATCAACACCTGGAAGGCGTTTTCTAGACAGGCGGCCAATTTTGCCTTGCCGGCACCGGTGGTGCACGACTTTATTCAAGGAAGTGTGTCCCCCCTCTCCGAAGAGCAGCTGCGGGCGGGGCTGGGCGAGCGGGCGACAGATTTTGCCGCGATAATTTCGGATGCTGAGTTCGATGATAACTTATCCGGGAGAGTAGAGCGGATTGCGAGTTTTATTTCCAGCGCATATATCCGTGAGTTCGGCGAAAAGGCTCTAATCGAGGTGTTGCGCTATGCACCAAGCGATGTACGCAGCGCTGTGTTGCATTATGTATCCAATGCTACTCTTATCGAGGGTATGCGCCTGGCTTGTGCCTACACCTTGTACGATGGCTTGACCGCCGGCTACGGGGATGATGTGGTGCTTCTGCAGACCGGCGCTTCGGAAGTGTCGGATACTAAACCGACGGATTTTCGTTTTACTACCGCTGAAGGCGAGAATGTCGACCTGGCCTGGATTGTTGAGAACCGCTCCTGGAGAATAGCTTCTACCGATTTTGCG
Source organism: Spirochaetales bacterium (assembly GCA_021767325.1). The sequence continues at coordinate 2,024 of JAASTM010000272.1, read as the reverse complement.
GAGGGCGCTCCTGCAGCAACCCAAAGTGAGAAAGAGGGGAGCGGGGCGACGGCGCAGTTTTCTTTTGAAGCGGCGTACTACGGGCAGCTGTTTGCCGAATACAGCTATATTAGTGACGTGGGTGGTATTTTCGGCGGGGGAATCCTGTTCGGATCGCAGTATTTCAGCGCCGGTACATCGGTTGCCGCGGGTACGGTGGATGTCGAAGATCCTTACTTCGGTACCAGTTCGAGTTTACTAATCCGGATGCTGGGCATAGGCCGCGTACAATTCCCGGTGGTCAGTGATACCTATATTGTGAATCCCTTCGGTGAGGTGCGGGGCGGTTTTCAGATGGCCCCTGATTCCGATTCTATGTCAGGGCTCATGCGCTCGTTCGGGCTCGGTGTGGAGCTGGGCTATAATGCGCAGGATGTGAGTTACATTTTGGGTCTCAGCTGGAAATCGGATAAAGTGTTGAGTTCATCATTCGATGACGGGGAGGATACGACTCAAAGTACAATTACCGTATCCCTCGGTATTGGACTGTATTAAATAACATAAGGAGATGCTGTGAAAAGTACAAAGTATGTGAAAGTGCGAATGCTGCTGGTGGCTCTATCGCTGGTGGTCCTGTTTTCGGCTTGTATGAGCGGGCCGGAGCCGTACCCGCGCGTAAACAACGACTCGATGAAAAAAAAGGAGTTTGCGAGTCCCGATACACATACCCTGATTTTCGGCTTTATCTCACGGGCAAAGGGCATGTTGTCGCTCGGTGAACCGCAAATTCCGGGAATCGAGTTTGCGCAGATCAACCCGGAAGGTGAGGCGATGTTTGTCTCTCCCGGCCGTGACGATTCATTTTTCTTCCTGCAGCCGGTTCCTCTCGATTCGACCATGCACCTCGTGTATTACACTTATCAATCCGGCCGCACGGTCTACTATTCTCGCGAGGGTCTGCAAAAGGGAAACGATGTGACGATTCATGCCGATGAGCCCGGACTGCACTATGCGGGAAGCTATGTGCTCACTTCGGTTGAAGGCCAAGACGAAGACTACGGATTTCATCAAATTGGTGAGCATTCCGAATTATTAGGACTGCGGGAACTCTTGAAAAAGGTGAAAAAAACCGAATGGGAGCCGGTGGTTCAGGCCAGATTGGAGGAGTTGAGCAATGAAAACTAAACACATATTTATTGTGAGCCTGATGCTGTTCTGCCTCTCAGTGTCCTTTTTAATGGCGGATGACTATAAACTTCCGCGCGAGAAAGAGGTTGTGATTGCGGTGCGGCTGGTGATGGAGCCACAGATAGACGACGAGTTCTACTCACAATACTGGCACATACGTTCAAAGCTGGTGAGAATTAGCGGACGCCGGGTCCAAGAGGGCGAGGTGGTTTCGTCGACTGCCAGTCTTGAAACCGGGAACGATATATGGAGCTACAAAAACCTGCCCCTGGGGAATGTCGGCTCCTTTGCCACAGTGAAGTTCAAAATTCCCAAAGAACGCACGGTGCATGTAAACGGATTTTACGTGGAACCGGCTGATATCGGCCTATTTCGTATCGGGCTGCCGATTATGGCCCAATTCGATGTTCCTGAGGGTGTGAACTATGTGTACCTCGGCACCTTTGTATGCGCGTGGGAAGGCAGCCAGTTTGAGATTAAAAGTATCAAGCGCGTCGATGAGTATGAGCAAGCCCAGCAGATCGTCCGGCAGCGCTACGGTGCGGATGCCCGCCTGCTACGAGTGCCGCTGAAAGCGCAGTCCTTCGAATAGAGCGCGCGGACAGCCGGCCCGTCCCGGCGGAAGTTTTGTCGGCTACCGGCGCAGGCCGGTCGTGCTTCCGCGGGCGGGGCCTTTAGGTCCCGCCTGCGGGGCGGCCCACTTTTCTATGGAATTGAATTTTTTCCTTATTATTCCTCAAAATCCTTATAGAGCATACTCGGCTGGATTTCGCGGTTGGCCTGGTATTTGCCGCTGCTGTACTCCTCGTGGTCCGGGGAGATTTCGTGGTAGTAGATCTGGCAGATTTCGACGTTGG
>JAASTM010000007.1 GCA_021767325.1 Spirochaetales bacterium | reverse complement strand
TTCTGTGAGAGTAGCTCTGGGAGAGGACTTTGGCTATGAGCCGGGCGAGATAACAACAGGCAAGATCTACGCAGCGCTGCGACGGGTAGGGGTGGATGCGGTCTTCGATACTAACTTCGGCGCTGATCTCACCATTATGGAGGAAGCCAGCGAGTTCGTGAAACGGGTGCAGGACGGCTCTCATGATCTTCCCCAGCTCACCAGCTGTTGTCCGGCCTGGACGGATTATATGGAAAAGTATTTTCCCGATATGATTCCCAATTTTTCTACCGCAAAGTCGCCAATGATGATGCAGGGATCGATGATAAAAACATACTATGCACAAAACAATAATATGAGCCCCGATGATATCTACTCTGTAGCAATCATGCCTTGCACCGCGAAAAAATATGAGATTACCCGTTGTGAGAATATGTACTCCTCGGGAGAGCAGGATGTCGATGTGGTTCTAACCACCCGTGAGCTGGCCCGCTTGATCCGTTCGGCGGGAGTGGACTTCAAACGCTTACCTGAAGAACACGCCGACAGCCCCATCGGAAAGTACTCCGGAGCTGCAACCATTTTTGGTAATACCGGTGGAGTGATGGAGGCAGCCATCCGCAGCGCCCATTACTTTCTCACCGGCCGGGAGCTCGAGAACATGAATGTCAAGGCAGTGCGTGGAATGGACGGTGTGCGAGCTGGTAAAATCGAAATAGATGGTAAAGAGATACGGGTAGCTCTGGCACACGGCATGGCAAATATTGCCGCACTGCTGAGAGAAGTTCGTGCGGCCCGGGACGCCGGAAAAGAGCCGCCCTATCATTTCATCGAAGTCATGGCTTGTCGCGGCGGATGTATTGCCGGCGGAGGTCAACCCTACGGAACTACCGACGAAATCAGGGCCAAGCGCATAGCAGGTCTATACAAAGATGATGAAAACTCAGAGGTACGGGCTTCGCATCAGAATCCGGAGATCCAGCAGTTGTACAAAGATTTTCTCGGTGAGCCGCTCAGTGAAGTTTCTCACAAATACTTGCACACCACCTATTCTCCTCGGCCCCTGTATCAAATATAGGACTGTACAAGTGCCCCTACACGGCCGGTGTATGTAATATCAGCTTGAAAGCTGTAAGCTGGCGATCAGGCAAATGCATGCCGGCCGTTTTTTATACTTTCTTATTACCTCCAGGCAGGCGTCCATACGCATCGTTGGACGCAGCGGAGTGCATAGTCAATAGCGGCCGGCGAGTTTGACCAGCTCGAGCCGTCGTTTCACACCGCACTTGCGGTAGATGCTGTGAATGTGGTTTTCTACTGTTCTCGGAGAGATAAAGAGGGTTTCGGCGATGTCTTTGCTGCTCATACCATCGCATAAAAGCGGCAATACCTCCTGCTCACGGGCGCTCAGGCCGTACTCCCGGATGAACTCCGGAGATACCCTTACCGCTTCGGCAGATGAGCTTTTCGCGTTTATATCTGAGATTGCCGGAACAGCAACCACCAGACCCCAGAATATTTCGTACAATGCATTGGTCAAAAGAATACCCCGCAGAGGACCTTCCTGGTCGAGTTTGATATCGAGTAAGGCCACATCGATTACCCACACCAGATGAAACAGGGTGGCTCCGGCGATGAATATGAGAATCTCACGTCGCCAGCGGCCGGAGGGAATCTGCTTCCTGCGGAAAAGAGAGACTACAAAAAAGATGGTCAAATAAAGATAAAAAAAGGCTGAAATAGAACGGTTGTTCTGCTCCGCGAAAACAGCCAGTGCCTGAAATGTGTTCGGCAACTGCGCAAGTACTGTGAGGACAGCTACTGCAACCGGCAGGACCAGGAGTGCAATCTGAGCGCTGCGAACTCGTACAGGCTTAGAGGTCGTAACGGTGAGTTCTAACAGAAAACGCGGAGCAAAATACAATATTGCTGCCGCGGTGATAATCTGAAACAGGATGAAAACAGCGCTCGGCGTGGCTGGCTTATCAGATAGATACACAATCGAATAAAATACGAAGGTAAAGCTCACACTGTAGACAGCTTCGAAACCCATGTAGATGAGAAAAAAACGCAGCCATCTGCGCGGTGATTTCTGGTAAGCCAGAATCCCCAGTGCCAGCGAGATAAACAGCACTGTGAAACTGATCATCCGGAACAGCAATACTATTTTAACCATTCGAGCCCCTCAGTTTGGCAGTATATGAGGGGCATTCAGCGGCTGTCAATCACATCTTTACTGTATTGCTTGCATTGCCACCAATCGCAGTCTCATACCTGCGTGGAATATAAACGGCGAGCAGCAGGCCGGCCGGAACTGCGAATAGAACAACACCGAAAAACCCGAGCCCGAAAGAGAAGACCGAATCATGCGGCTGCCCGAAGTATGCTAAGAATCTCGGCCCCATAGTATTAGTGATACCATGCAGCAGAACCGGAGCCCAGATACCACCGGTAATATGATATGAATAACCGAAGAGTACTCCCATAACTATACAGAAGCAGACCATTGTGAAGATTCCCAATATCGGTTGGCTGGGATAGTTATAGCCCATGGCAATTACCGGAGCATGCCAGATTCCCCAGATTAGACCAACCAAAACCAGCCCTTTCCGCAGGCCGAACAGGTGACAGACGCGTTCCTGCAGGTAATAGCGCCAGCCGTACTCTTCGCCGAAATAGATAATCCAGGCGTAGACCACAATATGCAGCAGCAGCACCGGAAATGAGATCAGCAGTCCTTTGAACGAGGTGAGGGTGCCGGTACCGCTGAGGCCGCTTACTCGATTGAGCCAAAAACTGATGCCTAAAAGCAGAGTGTAGCCGAGCAACATGGCAATGAACCTGATATGACGACCTTGAAAGAGTAAACCGGCTGACCGGTCGGCCTCTCGGGGGGATCTTCTGAAATGCAGACTTACAATGTAGGCGGTGAGCAATGCTCCTGCTGCAATTTGAGTGGCCCTGCCGGCGATATTCAAACCTGTGAGCTCAAAAACCATCGGCAAAACTAGTGCACACAGATATGCAGTAAAAAATAGTTTGACCCGTCTGTTCAGTTCAGAGGCTCTGTAATACAGCAAGAGGCCCATCGCTGTGAAGGCGGGAATAAGCATTCTGATTTTAAGGACCACAGCCCATATTTCAGGTGCCGATTGAAGAGGTCCTACAACTGCAAAGCAGATTGCATCTAATAGGAAACTCATCCCTATGCTTATGCCGACGAAGAGTATGGTTTCAGTCTTCATTTTGCCGTCTCCTTATCTCTGCCAAGACTCCGTCCTTCCACGCGGACATATCTTCGAAACTCCCAGTACCCGAATATCCGGCCGGAGGCTGTTGGTCTCTTTTTCATACACGTTGAAGTATTTCGTTGAATAACTGAGCTGGAGTCCGGAATAGGGCAGCTGCAGGCTGCGCACTTCGCCGTAGTGGTTCGGTTTTCCGGCAGTCGGTTCACCGATGAAAAGTGCTCCGGCTTTCTGCTTCAGATCGATTGCATTCAGTACAGCCGAAGAAAAGGTTGCCCGGCCGAGCACCACATAGAGCTTGTACTCGCGACCGCGCTGATACTCCTTCGTCAGTTTTTTGATGAGCGGCTGCATAATCCTTGAATTCCCGCCGCCGTTAAAACGCAGGTCGATGACGAATGTCTGTACGGGATTTGAATCGAGCACCTCGAGTGTCTGCTCGGCAAACTGATCAAAGGGCTTGTCCGGATCGTTTACACAGCCGTTGTACTGCAGGTAGAAGATCTGCTCTTCTGGAAGGTACTTTTTCCAGTAATACGTGCCGGTCTTGCTGAGATACAGCGGAATTGAATCGGGATTTTCGGGAATCTTTACTACATCGCCGAGGTAGCGCCGCCACTGTATATCAGAACCTTTTTCGATCGGATCGAGAGCTATTTTGGTCTTTTCACCACTATGGTCTTCGAATTCGAAAACTGCATGTGTATCGTCGATTATGTCCAGCCCGCGCAGATATTTCGGCATTGCCAAGTACTCAGGGTATTCGTTCCACAACTGGGCTTCATTCTCATGTGGAATGATCTCCGCCAATTTCTCTTTTATTTTCTCGACTGTCATTCCATTGACGGCGGTGAGTCGCTGGCCAATCAAATCAGAATACTCCGGTACGGTAGCCATCACAAAGACTCCCTCGGCAAACCAGTTGAAATCGAGGGGGTATAGTTTTTCGATTTTCCATCCGAGGGCGGTGTGTGCATCTCCTACATCTGCCAATACGCGCCGCAGTTCGATTTCGATAGCGAGATCTGAAAGCTGCGGTAAATCGGATTCGATCTGCACCAGCCGGCTCTGATATTCCTTCTCTGAGATCGAGAGAAACAGGTTTTTATGCTTTTGCGGCAGCTGCTCCTGAAACACATCAATGTCATCAGCCCACGAGAGTGATGTGGAGCGGTTCTGGCCGGCGCAGCCTGTCAACAGCGCAAGAATACACACGGCAATGTAAATGTAATTGATTCTAGAAGTATACATTGTGTTCCTCCTTGAGATTGTAGATTATGTTAGAATGCATATGCCGCCAGCACCTTAAGATAGAGCTGGTTCGGAGCCTCTACCAGGGGACTGTGGAGTGCCTGTCCCTGCAAACTGGTCAACTCGATTTTTGATAACAAATTCCAGTTGTCAAGGAACTGTTTTTTCAACATGAGCCCGCATCTGACTCCCTCCCACCCATGGTCAGGGCTGTACTGATCGAAGCTGCTGCTGAGGGCGGCCTTCGGACTCACGCCATAGAGGGCGTGCAGATAGTCACTGTTGGCCGCTAGCGCGGCCAGCGACAGTTCCAGTGTCAGTCCGTATGCTTTCAATTCTGAGTGCCACCGGAGAGCTGCCTCTCCATGGATCCCATTGTGACCCCGGCCTAAAATATCTGTCAACACCAGGGTTTCTATGATGAGCCCCGGCGCTACCGGTAGCGCACACCTCACTCCGCCATCTACTGTCATGGCTACTTCTTCGAGGTCCTGGTACTGGTCGGGAAGTTTTTCCGAATTACGGCCGGAGTGGGGCAGCAGACACAGCGTACCCTGCAGCGGAAGAGCTTTGCGGGGCCGGAGTACGTTCCATGCTATGCCTTCGAGTCCGATGCGAAGCCTGTCTTTGTAGGTATAACTCATGTAGGGGACCGGCTGGAAACAGCGTTCCTCAATACCGGGACTGACCGGCACTGCTCCTCCGCCGGCCCCCACCATCACCTGATGGGGGGCTGCTGAGAGTTCGGCCGTTGAAAAGAGTGCGCATATCGCCAGCGCCACCACAGGAAGTACGGTTCTCGAAATCCTTGAAAAATGGAGTGTACGAAATCTCAGCATACCGTCAGCTCTCTCCTTCTCATTCTCAGGCCGATGAGCACTACTCCTATGGCTGCCGCGGTCACCACCAGCACGCCGGAGTCTCCCAGCCAAAGAGTTGCGGTAGTTCCGGCTGAGTGGCCGTCGAAGGGATGTTGAATGATCGAGTTCCAGGCGCTGTGTGCAACAATCGCCGGCCAGAGGGAACCGGTTTTCAGTCGCCACCATGACCACAGGTGATGCAGGGCCAGAGCGAGTACCGTAAAAGTGATGGCGGAGAGAATGGGTGATGGCCCGGCAGCATACTGGCCGGAGATGATGAGCGGACTATGCCAGGCGGCCCAAATCAATCCTCCGACGGTATGCGGGGCTTTGATGCCGGACCTGCAGAGCTTGTCGGTCATGTATCCGCGCCAGCCGATCTCCTCTCCGGCTACCTGCAGAATCCCTATCAGGGTGCCTGCGGTTGCTGCAAACAAGATGTCGCCGAGCAGGGACTGAAGGGGACCTGCGGCTGGATGAGGAGAATGGAACACAACCAAGCCGCTCAGCCAGGCGCCCCCGTAGGTGAGCCCTGCAACCACTAGAGGAAAGGCTATGGCTGCTGCGATTGCATTGATGAGAGAGCCGGATTGGTTCGGGCCTGTTCGACGGAAACCGAGGCCGATACTTCGGAATCCTTCCCGGCGAACGAGCCGCATGAGCAGGGAGACTATGGCCGGTACCCACATCAGTAAAAGGATGTAGGGCCCGCTCTGCTCTACCGGCAGGTTGCTCCTCAGTAAAAAATAATACAGCGGCATGGATAGAAGAAATACGCATCCTACAAAGCACAGCACTGCAGTCCGTGCGCGCTGAGGACCTGTTTTGTGTGTAGACTCTGATATCATTCGAATACCTCCTGAGAAAAAATGAAATAACTATAGAAACAGCAGCGCGATGCTCACCGCCAGACCGGCGGCACCGATGGCTGTCATCAACAGAGCGGCGCAGCGGTATGAAATCTTTTGAAAAGCACTCAATGTGAGTACTCCAGCCGCCGCTGCTCCCATACATAGAAAGGCCAGGGCGAAATACCTGAATAATTGTAGATATGACATGTCTTTTCCCTCCTGACAGTGCTGAAAATAGCGCAGATTGTGGAGGGCTCATATCCGGTTTTTTACTCAAATTGAGACGGAATCGGGTTTAGGTAGAAATACCTATGGAAAAAAACGGGTGGTGAGAAAGGTCTGTTTTCGCTACAATAGTGAGCGAGAGGAACCGCATGGCAGCAACGCTTTTTTGGTATGACATTGAAACCTTCGGAAGAGATCCGCAGTTGGACCGACTGGCGCAGTTCGCCGGGATTCGGACCAATGGGGATTTTGAGCAGGTGGAAGAACCGATCATCGAGTATGTACAGATTGCACCGGATTATGTGCCCAACCCGCAGGCCTGCCTGATAACCGGTATTACCCCGCAGGAGACCCTGGAGAAGGGGAGTCCTGAATACGAGGTTGCCCTGAAGATATATAAGGAGTGGATGCAGCCCGGCACCTGTGTTGTCGGCTACAACAATATACGCTTCGATGATGAGTTCATGCGCAATGTGTTTTACCGCAATCTGCTCGACCCATATGTACGGGAATATGCCAATCGCAACAGCCGCTGGGATCTGATCAACGTGATGCGGGCAGCCAAGGACCTGCGGCCGGAGGGGATCGAGTGGCCGAACCAGGATGACGGCCGGCCCTCTTTCAGACTCGAGGAGTTGAGCGCCGCCAATGGAATCGCCCATCAGAACGCACATGATGCGCTCAGTGATGTGGAGGCAACCATCGGCCTGGCCAAACTGCTGCACGACCGGCAGCGGCGTTTGTTCGAATTCCTGTTTCACCATCGCCGGAAGGATGCGGTGTCCAAGCTGATAGATCTGCAGCGCCGAACACCGGTGCTCTACACCTCGGCCATGTTTACCCGGCCGGATGGGTGTACCAGCGTGGTGGCACCGCTGGCGGTGGATCCGAACAACCGCAACGCGGTGCTTGCCTTCGACCTGCGTTTTGATCCCCGGCCCCTGCTCGAGCTGTCCGTGGAGCAGCTGCGCGAGCGGGTTTTCACACCGAAAGAGGAGCTGGAGGAGGAGCGGATACCCCTGACCCCGCTGCATATCAACCGCGCCCCGGTAGTTGCCCCGCTGAAGACCCTGGATGCTGCGGCCGCCCGTCGTCTGGGTCTGGACATCGAACAGATTCAGGAACGGCATAGGATTCTGCAGGCGGCCCCGAACCTCACTGAGAAGGTGCGGGCAGTGTACGATCTGCAGGGAGGCATGCCGGAAGTCCCGGACGTGGATATGGCGATTTATTCGGGCGGATTTTTCATGGATGAGGACAAGGTGCTGTTTTCACATTTGCATGAGAAGGGCATCGAGCACTGGCGAGACTTTTCTAGTAATTTTTCCGACCAGAGAGCCGAGAAACTGCTGCACCGGCTGGTCGGGCGCAACTACCCTTCGCTGTTTACCGATCGCGAACGCCTCAAATGGAAGAACTTCTGTGCCACCCGGCTGCTGTTTCCGCCGGGGAACCGAATCGACGATTTCGGGACCTTCGAGAAAAAACTGGACACCTACAAGCGGAGTACCGAAATCGGCCCGCGGGAAAAACTGATCATCCGCAGCCTGATGAACTATGCAAACCAGTTGAAAGAGAGTGTGTTGGCCTATAAGTAGTCTGTAAAAAAAGCGGCCCCGGGCAGAGGGAGTAAGTCTGCAGCCCGAGGCCTAGGCACATTAAGGAAACCTTAAATAGAAGACTTTAATTAATACAGATCCTGGTTCATTCCGACGAAGGTGTCGATAATAACGGTTTTGGCTTCGTCGATCAGATCTTCCTGTTCATCCGCATCTAGTGATTCGGGAGCAACCACTATCTTATAGATCAGTGAGGTCTTTTTAATCGAACTGCCTTCGAACTCGATGCTCTTTTCCACTTCCATATTGTATTTAAGCGAGCAATCCTCATCTTCTATGCTCTCCGGCACATCTTTCCGCAGACCGATGCTGGTATAGTCGATTTTACGGGTTCCGTCGAGCAGTGGTCCGATCGACAAAAGCGAACCCGAATAGGTGAGGGCCAGAGCCGCCCGCTCATCATCAGTTTCGAAGCTGGCCACCTCGTCCATGCCCAGTTCGATCATCTTGTTTTCAAATGCTTCGAGCTTTTCCGACCAGCTGTCGGCAAGCATTTGAATTGTCTCCTCATCCTGTCCCAGACCGAAAGATGTAGCCACATATTGCAGATGTTTGAGAATGTTTTCAGGTATAGTTGCGTGTGTTTCCATAATTTATCCTCCTTATGTGAAAAGGATAGCCCCTGAGGCTGGAAAAGCGTATATGCCGTTTGGTATAATTTGAGCATATGAGTACAAGTGAATGGTATCTGCAGGGACAACTTCCCGACAATTCGCCCTGGATAGTGCCCATCTATAAACACAGATTCACCATCGGACGCGGTGCGGACCGCGATCTCATTCTCTCAACAGCCGGGGTTTCGCGGCGGCATGCCTGCCTGTATCGGGAGGGGGATGAGCTGTATATTGAAGATTCCGCTTCGAGAAACGGAACCTATTTGAATGGCAGCCCTGTCGAGCAGAGAACCCTGGTTCATCATGATGACATCCTGCAGATAGGCGGCTATGAGTTTACCATCCGCTACCGTGAGCGGAGCGAGGTGGCCGATCAGACCGTAGTGGAGTCGCAACAGTCTCCCAAAAGCGACTTTGCCCGGGCCTATGGTCTTTCAGAGCGCGAACAGGATGTGCTCTATCTGCTGCTGCGGGGAAAAACTGTGCCTGAAATCGGGGAGAAACTGTACATCAGCCCCGGTACCGCGAAACTCCACACCCAGAGCATCTACAAAAAAACGGGCTGCCACAGCCGGATGGAGCTGGTTACCCTTTACCGCGGCCCGGTGAGCTGACTTATTTCGACCGACCGCCGTAACCGCGGCCGAACCAGAACGAAAAATCGCGCTGTGTTTCGGCAGACTTTTGCCGCTCGATCTGCGAAAGGGCTGAGGCCGGCTGCTGATTAAATCCGGGGACTCGTCGAATGAACATCAGCGACTCCCGGCGCAGTGAATGCAGGTGAGTGCGGATGATGCCCGCAGCGCACTCTACGGTAAACAGCAGCAGTGCGATCAGGACCAGGGGATGCCATCGAACTGAATCACGATTGTCAGCGTTTTTTTGATCGGACGTGGCGGGTGAAAAGAGCTGCTCCGGGTACAGGCTCTTATTTTCGGAATACTCTACCAGCCGGCCGCCGCTGTTTTGGGCAAGCGCCTGCATGAGTTCAGTGCTCTGGTCCGAGTTCAGGGCGGGGGTGAACTCGGGTGAATATGCCCGGTGCAGCACACGGGTGTAGCGGGCTGCAGCGGCTGGATCCTCCCCGCCGCGGGCTGCGAGGCTGAGAATTGTGTCGCCGGATTTCGACTGTGGAATCACCGTGCTGTAGCGGCCGGGCGCGGTCTGCGGAACTATAGTAGCCATATTCTCCCGGTCGGAGTAGAACACCGAGAGATTGAGGCGGGCATTGTTGATGAAGGCGCCGGTAGCGTCCCGCAGTTCGCACTCCAGAGAAAGTGAGTTATCGACGTGCGGTTTCAGCCGAACAAAGAAGCCGCTTGCCTTCATCGGCGTGGCGCACCAGCGCAGCAGCTGTCCCCATAGGCGGGGGAACTGCGCATGCTGCAGGAGTGCATCCGACCAGGTGCCGGCTAAGTCGGAGGTAAATGCGGCGCTGCGCCCCAGTCCGTATTGTCTCACCGAGAGCAGGGGGTACTCATCGATACCGGTAATAACCTGCTGTGCCTCATCTTTGGTATAGGCGAGCACTCCTCCCCGCATGGCCGGCAGCGGAGCGGTGATACCCTGCAGTACCGGATGTTCTACAGCCTGAACCGGGAAATACGGCTCTTCTGTAATCAGCGACCTGGATACCATTCTGGCCTCGGTTATAAAAATCTGCGGCGCCTCCTCTATCGAGTCGGCGGCATAAAACCGTCCTCCGCCCTGCCGGGCCAGGGATTCCATAAAGCTGCGGTTGGAGTCTCTTCCGATAGATACAGAGGAAACCGTTATATCCTGCGCGGCAATTTCGCCGATAAGAGTTTCGTAGTCTGCCGGTTTGATCAGGCCGTCCGAGAGAACCAGAATGTGACGCACCTTGGCCGGGTCGCCGCGCAGCACCCGCAGCGCCTCCTGCAGCGCAACCTCCAGGTCCGTGCCGCCGCCAGGGCTGATGCGGGCCAGATCCTGCATTATCCTGCGCCTTTCACCGGCTTTGGTTACAGGGACGATCCACTGTGCATCGGCATCGAAGCTCAGTACCCCGATCGAGTAGTAGGGATTCATCACCTGCACCGCCGACAGTGCGGACTGCTTGAGAATGTCGAGCTTCTGTTTGGCTCCCATGGAAGCATTGCCCATACTGCCGGACTTGTCCATGACTATGATCATGGTGAGGGCGGGGGTACTCATAGACGAGGAGATATCCATATCCACCGGCAGCAGCCGTTCGACAGGTGTTTTATAGTATCCGCCGGGACCGAAACTTCTGTCGGAACCCAGCATCACGAATCCGCCGCCCAGCAGCCGCACATAGCGGTCCAGCGCCAGCATGGTGTCGAAGGATAATGCGGATGCCGGAACATTGTCGAAGATCACCGCATCCCAGGCTGCATATTGAGCTAGCTCCGCCGGCAGCTGACCGGGGCGGAGTATTTCTACTTGAAAGCCCTGCAGTTCGAGTATCTCTACCGGAAAGCGGCTCGCCTCCCGGTCTTCGCTGACGTACAGCAGCCGGTTCTTTCCGGGGACGAAGACACTGACTTTGCCGTAATCGTTCTGCGGTCTCAGGTCGTTGCTGCCCGACAGATATACCTCGTAGGTGTGCAGTCCCTGTGTTTCTATCCGCTGGACAAAGGAATAGTAGTTGCGGCCGCTGCGGACAGAGATATCCCTCTGACCCAGATATTCCTGATTCCGGTAGAACTGCAGCTGACCGTCGAAATCGTGACTCGAGACCAGTTCAATGTTCAGGCGGTGAGACTCTCCCTGCAGTACTTCCGGCGGGGCCGAAAGCGTGAGTATGCCGGCATCGCGGCTGCTGTCGCTGTGCAGCAGTACTGTGACCGGAACCGATTGTGCGGATAAGTGATCTGCCGCCCGCAGCGCACTTCCTTGGCTCTGCTTTCCGTCGCTGAAAAGAACTACCCGGCCTTTGGATCCCTCCGGAATGAGTGCAAGCGCCTGGTTGAAAGCCTGTTCGAGGTCGGTTCCGGTTGTCAGTACTTCACCCCGCAGGTCAATTTTCGCATGCGGATGCAGGGAGGTGGATTCAACCACCGAGTCCTCTGCAAAGCTTACCAGGCTCGCTCCGCCCTTACCGGCGGTATCGCGGATCAGGAGCTCCAGGTTTTCCGGCAGAGAATCTGCACGGGGCATGCTTTGCGAGCGATCGATCAGAAAAACCGTATGGGACTCCTCCGGTTCCATGAGGAACTGCGGCTGGGCGAGGGTCAGCAGGAGCAGCAGCAGGACTGTCGCCCGCAGCGCGGTCCGCAGAATGCACCAGGCTGTGCTGCGGCACATCAGAAACAGCAGGTAGATCCAGAGCGGTGCCGCCAGGATCGGCAGCAGCCACAGGGGGGAGTTGAAGTAGGCGGTCAGTGCATTCATTCCGGCCTCCTGCCTGTGTGCGATACAAGCCATTCGGCCGCAGCGGCCAACAGCATTACCGCCACCAGCAGCTGCCAGAACTCGCGGGTACTGCCGCCGGCTTGTTCGCTGCCTGACGGTCGGGGGGACGGGTTCGGCTGAGCTGCAGCGGCCGCCGGGGCTGCGTTGATCTGCAAGCGCGGGGTAAGGTCCGACTCTTCAGCGCTCAGCAGATTCACCCCGATCTTAACCCCTCCAAAGCTCTGCTCCCGGTAGAGGCCGGCCCGGCGGATCCGGCCGATCTCTAACTGGTGATTTGTGATTCGGGCGCTTACCCCATTACCTGTACTGCTGCCGAACTGCACGCGGCCGTCGCTCAGTACGTGGGGAAAGCGGATAGGGCTGCCCGTGCGGAATACAGCGCTTCGCTCCGGCAGCATTCCGGCATAGGCCCACCACACTGCATTGGACATGAATACCGGAAAAATGGGGGAATAGGGGAGGTCGCTCTGCCGCAAGTCGAAGTGCACCTGCAATCGGCGGGAACCGTTTTCTGAGGCCGTTATCAACGGGCGGCCGGCTGAGCGCACCAGGATCCGGCTGTCCGCCGGCATACGGATTACCGCCTGCGGATCTACCAGGCTGCTGAGACCAGTAAAATCGAGACCTGCGAGCACCGGGTGGTCTGAAACCTGGTGGGCGAATGCGGCTGTGGTCAGGTTCCCTGAAGCCTCATCCGGGTTTTGCGTCTGTCGTGAGTCTATCTTCAGCACCGCCGCAGGAAAACTGAGACTTCCCAGCGGCCCGTCGAACAGCACTACATCGTAGAGGCCCTTCACAATCGGATCGTTGGAGATAAATGCATCGGCTTCATCGAAGACGGCGAAAAAGTTTTCCAGAAACAGGTTGCCCGGAGTAACACAGAGCACTTTCGGGCGGGGCAGCTGCGGAATAACGCCGTAAGCCGTGTTGTCAGCCTCCAGGGCATCCGACCGGTCTAACTGCAGCCGGAAGATGTCGCCGGGCTGTCCGCGCAGGCTGTGGACCCGGCTAAGAATGCGGTCGGCACTTCGGGCGGTTTCATTCGACAGAATTGTAGTGCCGTTTTGCAGCAGAGAATAAGAGAGTCCGGGCTCACCTTCGGAAGAACTGAAGAACTCGCAGAGCACCTGATACTCGTTTTCTCTGCGGGGGACCTTTCGAATAGAGAAGCGGCTGATGCCGTTGTTGGCCGCCGGTTCTCCGAACAGCCTGACCTGCAGCCCGGGGTACTCTCCAGCCAGCTGGAATGCTCCGTCGGATAAGAGCAGTACCCCTGTATCGGAGGCTGGCGAGCGCAGGTCGTAGGCCAGCTGCAGCGCCGTATCGGCCTCTCCGGCTTCGTCGGAGGGAGTCAGTGAGCGCAGTGCCGCCGTCACTGCAGTGCGGTCTTCTGTGAACCTGTGAATAATCCGGGGCCGGGCGGCCAGTTCGATCAGTGCGATTCTGCGGCTCCCGCCGTTCTCCTCAACCGGGGCGTTCACAATTTCAATGGCGGCGTTGCGGGCCCGGGTGAAGCGGCTGATGCCGCCCTGAGTTACCTGCATACTGGCGGTGGTATCTATCACTATAATGAGGTCTTGTAGGTTCTGCTGCGGCGGGCTGTAAAAACTAAAGCCGGCCAGGGCCATAATGCCGCTGAGCAGCACTGTCAGCTGCAGCAGCAGGAGGAGGTTCAGACGGGAACGGGAGTGGAAGCGGCGCTGTGATCGGCTTTGGAGAACCTGCTTCCATATCAAGGTCGAAGGGACGTCGGCCTTACTCCGCCGCCGGTTAAACGCCAGGAAGAGTATCCACAACAGCGGTATAATCAACAGCAGAAGAAACCACGGCCGGGTGAAGGCGATCATTTCAGGTGGACTCCCCTTTTCAGGTACTCAAATATGATGTCCTCCATTGCCACTTCGGTGGAGGTGCGGATAAACTCGATCCCCCGTTCAATACAGTAAGATCCGATTTCGTCGCTGTAGCTGTCGAGGATACGGCGGTATTCGGCTATTTCGCCCTGATCTATTTCCAGGGTAAGCTGTTCACCGCTCTCCATGTCTACCAGGCGGCTGCTGCCGGTCAGGGGAGGTCGCATCTCATCCGGGTGGAGGATCTGAATCAGCAGGATTTCAAATCCGCGGAACAGAAGTGCACTCAGCCCCTCCTGTACCGCCGCCGGCGAAAGCAGATCGCTCAGCACGATTGCCAACCCGGGATAGCGTTCGCCCTGGGCATACAACTGCAGGGAGGCGGCCAGATCGGTGCTGCCTGCGCTCTGCAGCGAACCAATAAAACTGAACAGCGGGCCCACACTCCCTTTAGCCGGGCCGGCCGATTTGGCGGCGTGGGGGATTTCCGTCACCGGAATAATCTTGACGCGGTCCTGCTTGGAAACCGCAATATACGCGAGAGCCGCGGCTATCCGCCCGGCACACTGCAGTTTCGACGGGGTGCCGTACCCCATGGATGCGCTCGTATCGATAAACAGATGAACGGTCATCTCCTCTTCGGCATGAAACATTTTGACCACAGTGCGCTCGAGCCGGGTGTAGATGCTCCAGTCGATGTACCTGAAATCATCACCCTGATGGTATTCACGGCGATCGTAGAACTCGAGGCTGTTCCCCCGGCGGTAGGAGCGGTGGCGGCCTATGCGCTCACCCCGCAAGCCGCTCCCGGCCAGAAGGGAGAGGGTTTCGAGTTTTTTCAGAAATGTCTCATCGAGAATGGGATTCATTTCAGCTCCGGTACCGTTTCGAGAATCTCTGTAATCAATGCCTCGGGGCTCACCCCTTCGGCCTCCGCCCGGAAGGTCAGAATCAGTCTGTGGCGCAGAGCCGGCAATGCGGCCCGGCGGATATCTTCAAACCCCAGGTTGAGTCTTCCTTCGGCAAAAGCAAACGCCTTGCCGGCCAGCAGGAGGGTTTGTGCGCCCCGCGGGCTGGCACCGTACCGGATATAGGGGCTGGCGTGTTCACCGGTCTGATGGGTGGCCGAAATTATGCGGACTGCATACTCCTTGACCTCATCGGCAGCCGGAATCTGATAAATGAGCCGGCGGATCGCCTGCACACTCTGCAGAGAAGCCACCGCCGCCGCACGGTAGGGTGCCGGAACGGTAGTCCGTTCGAGTATTTCCAGCAGCTCCGCTTCACCGGGAGGGCTTATGCGTATCTTGAAAAAGAATCTGTCCAGCTGTGCCTCGGGAAGGGGATAGGTGCCCTCCATTTCGATCGGGTTCTGTGTGGCCAGCACCAGGAATGGCTCCGGCAGGGGGTAAGTCTGTACTCCGACCGTAACCTGATGCTCCTGCATTGCCTCCAGCAGAGCCGATTGAGTTTTCGGGGTTGCCCGGTTTACTTCATCAGCCAGAAGCAGGTTGGTGAACAGCGGACCCTTGCGGAACTGTATTTCTTTGTGCGAGTCGAGCTGTGAAACCAGGATGTTTGTTCCGATAATGTCCGCCGGCATCAGGTCGGGGGTACACTGGATTCTGGTGAAATCGAGGCTGAACAGGTCCGCCAGGGTTTTAATCATCGTAGTTTTTCCTACCCCGGGGACTCCTTCCAATAGTGCATGCTTTCCCAGAAGCACGCAGACCATCAGCTCATCGAGTACCTGTGATTGACCGACTATAACTTTGCCGATTTCATCTCGGATCGCCTGTACATTCTGCAGTGATTGTTCAACGACTAATTCGGTTGACTCCATTTTCCGGCTCCTTATAACTATTGGTTCTGTTCGGCTTCGCTTATGCCTACCGAGTAGAGGTATTCGGATGCAATCTCACGTTCGTCTATGGGTATGCGGTAACGGTCCATGACCCCTTCTACCGACTGCTCGAACTCGGGGCTCACGTCGAATCTCTCCAGACGGACACTGCCCACTTCCGCCTCAGAACGGGTGACGATGCGGGTGTCCGGCTCGAGTGATCCGGACTGTTCTTCATCCTGTGAGTCGAGGGACTGCGGCGCGGGCAGTTCCCGTTCTTCGAAAACATACTCGAAGCTGTCCTGAAAGCGGTCAGCTTCGGCAGTTTCCCCGGCCAGAGAGCCGGTGGTTCCGGTGCTGCGACCGCCGGAGTCGGCCGCTTCGGCATTCTCGCCAGCTTCGGAAGATTCGGGGTTCTGTGGTGGCCCGCCAGCCCCGCCATCGCGAGAGGCCCCGGCGCTCTCTGCGTTGCCTGTGCTCTCGGCGGTACCGGCAGTGCCGGGAGATTCTCCGGCCGGGGCCGGGGGTGCGGGATCTTCAGCAGTTTTATTGTCTTTACTGCCGTTCTGTGAACCCCTGGGGGCCATCTGATCGCTCAGCTCGTCGGCGAGCTCATCAAGTGCCGAGAGGGCCTGAGAATGGGGCTGCGATCCGTTCCCGCCCCCGCTGATTCCTTCGACCGGCTGCTGCCGGCCCTGTTCCGGGCGGAGGGAGCGGCGCAGGGCCAGCTCCGTATCTTCGGGCGACAGTTGCTCCTGCTCCGGAGGCAGGGCATCTTCGACCACATCCCGCTCCAGTCCCTCTATCCGGCGTTGAATGTCACGCTTTAGCAGCTGTACCTCCGCCTGTGCATTGCGCTTGGTAATGCTGCGCTCCACAAGCCGTCTGACCAGTCCCTCCATCCTGGCGGCCAACTCCCGGTCACTCAGATTCTCGGTGTCAGCCAGCTCGGCGGCTCTCTGCTCGAGTTCTTCCAGCGGGGCTTGCAGCTCGCCTGTAAGCTCCGCCTGCTGGGAGGAAAACAGCGGAGCAGCGGCCATCGGCAGGAGTAAGAACAGGATTGAAAGAGCGCCGGCTGCGGCTGCCAATTTGAGGCTGAGTCCGGTTTTGAGGGGAAAAACCCGCCGTGCATCCAAAGCGGCGCAGCGTTGGGCGACCCTAGCAAGAAACAGCTTCTCCACAGGCTTTGGCTCACCCGGTGATTTGTAGAGCCGGTAGGCGGTGAGCAGGGCGCTGTGCTGCTGAAAAACCGCATCGGCCCGATGAAGCCCCTTCGTCGGAGAGAAATTCAGGATGAGGGCCGACACGAGGGCTGCCGCAAGTGAAGCCGGAAGCACAACCGCCGTACTCCAGAGTGGTACCACCTGAAAAAGCTGGTGCAGGCCGTACAGTGCTGCGGAGACCGGCACGGCTGCACATACCGCCC
>JAASTM010000271.1 GCA_021767325.1 Spirochaetales bacterium | reverse complement strand
CTCGAAGGTGAGATTTCTATGGACGGGAGGAATGGAACGACCTTTGTGTTGCAGTTTTCGTAGGTATACACGGGTTTTCTATTGACAAGCTTCGGTTTCACTGCTATTCTAATAATAGAATAGGTAAGGGAAATGACACACAGTGAAGTAATCATACTGCGGCTGCTGGTAAGCAGAGACTTATACGGATATCAGCTCGATCAGCTGATCGAAGAGAACCGGATGCGCAACTGGGCGGATATCGGCTTTTCTTCAATTTACAATGTACTCAACAAGCTCGAATCCAAGTCTCTGGTGAGTTCTTATTATGTGAAAGAACAGGGTTCGCCCAAGCGAAAGGTGTACCACATAAGTGAGAACGGTCATAAAACCCTGCGAGAAGAGGTGAAGCGTATGATGGCATCGCCTTCGGATCATCGGGATGATTTCGGGGTGGGGCTGGTTACATCCGATGTCCTGAGTGATGAAGAGTTCAGGGCCTGCTTGATGCAGTACAAAACTCATCTTCAGACAAAGCTGCATGTGCTGCAGAAGGAGATTCCCCAGCGGACCCGGCAGAAGCAGCGGGTTTCCATGGCACTGGAGCGCTTCTCACGGCTATTAGAGGCGGAGATGCAGTGGTTGGAAACCTGCGGCATTCGGGATTGAGGCCGAGTGGTGTACAGGTTTTCAAGCACAATTTTTTTTCGATAACTATTCTAATAATAGAATAGTGTGGTTATTACACTATTGGAGGAAGAAATGAAGACGACGATTTACTATTTTACCGGCAGCGGCAACTCACTGTCGATTGCCCGCAAGATTGCCAAAGGGTTGGCAGAGAGCGAGGTGGTGGCGATTGCCAGGGTTTTTGACAAGGAGGTGAAGGTCAGTTCACGGAGAATCGGCTTTGTGTTTCCGGTCTATGCCTACGGGGTTCCGCGGATGGTGCGTGAGTTCGTGGAGAGGCTAGACTTGCCTGCAGATGCGTATCTGTTCGGTGTGGCCTCGAACTGCGGGATTCCCGGTCCGGCGCTGTCCCAGCTCGACCGGCTGCTGCGCAGACAGGGTCAGCGGCTGCAGGCCGGCTTCAGTGTGCTGGATGAGCGCAGCTCGTTGATCAACGATCCGGACAATGATGCAGTACAGAAGATCATGATCTCCGCCAACCGCGGCCAGCTGCCCGCCAGGAGCAGCCGCAGAATCGAGGAGATAGTCCGGACAGTCGGCGCTGAGCAGCGGATGCCTGTCGAGCGCAGTAACCGGCTTACCAGTTTTTTGGGCGGCGTGTTGAATCCCCTGGCGGCGAAGAACTTCAAGCGCATGGCCGCGGATTTCTGGACGAATGCGAACTGCCGCGGCTGCAGCAGCTGTGTGCGGGTATGTCCCCGCGGAAACATCAGTCTGCAGAACGTCCGGCCTGTTTGGGGAGATGACTGCGACATGTGCCACGCCTGCATACAATGGTGTCCGGCCGCCGCAATCGAATTCAAACACCTCACCAAGGGTAAGCCGCGTTACCGGAACCCGGATATAACCCTGCAGGAGATGCTGTTACGCTGAACAGGCGCGCTAGCTCAGTGCATCTTTTCCTTAGTATTATTCCAGATCCAGAAGGACCTGTACGGTGGTTCCATTGTTGTTGCTGATCTGCAGCCGGCCGGCAGGGCACAGTTATAAGAGTTGAAATACCTGTGGAATAGCCACGTGTCCCAGGAAGAATGTACTTTATTTTAGAAGAGAATTGAATTAGGCTGATACTATGAACACGCAACACAATTTCGGTTTTATATTACCGACGGAGATTCAGTACGGAGTAGATGCAGCTAAGAGGCTGCCGGAAGAACTATCGGCGCATGAGGTAAAGTCGGTGCTTCTAATTACTGATAAGGTAATCCGATCACAGCCCTTTATTACGAATATTGTCGACAGCATCGTAGCGGAGGATATCCGTGTGTATCTCTTTGACCAGGTAGAGGCGAATCCGAAGGACCGTAATGTGGAAGATGCCGCCGAACAGGCGGCTAACCTTCAGGTAGATGCGCTGGTTGCGGTGGGCGGCGGGAGTCCGATCGACTGCGCAAAAGCTGTCAGTGTGGTTGCAACCCACGGCGGCAGTGTACGCTTTTACGCGGACGCTTCAAAGATTACAGGCGAGGTGCTGCCCCTTTACACCATTCCTACCACCGCCGGTACCGGCAGCGAGGTGACCTTCAGTTCGGTTATTACCAACACGCAGGAGCGGTACAAGTTCACTATCAAAACCCCGAAGATTGCTCCGCGGGTAGCGTATATCGACCCTGTGCTCACCCATTCCAAGCCGGCCGAGCTGACCGCCGCTACCGGGATGGATGCCCTTACCCATGCAATCGAGGCTTACACTGCCAAAGCGGCGAATCCCCTGTCCGATGCGGCTGCGCTCTATGCGGTTGAACTGATACACCGGCATCTGGAAACTGCCGTCAATGAGCCTGAGAATGCGGCCGCCCGGGACGGCATGATGACCGGCAGCCTGCTGGCCGGGATAGCCTTCAGTCACTCCGATGTAGCCGGAGTGCACTGTATTGCCGAGGCACTGGGCGGAAAATATGATGCTCCCCACGGGGTGTGTAATGCTATTGCCCTGCCGATGATGATGGAGTATAACCGCGACTATGCCCTCGAGCGGTATGCCCGCATCGCCCGGGCGATGGGGCTGGAGTTTCAGTCGGATGCGGAAGGTGCCGGGAAGGCGGTTGAACGGGTGAAGCAGCTGGCGCAAGAGGTCGGCCTTCCGGAGTTCCGCAGTCTCGGTGTCAAAGAGGACGACCTGCAGGAACTGGCCGAAAACTCGGCTCGAAATGGTAGTAACGCGGACAATCCCCGTCCAATGGCTGCGGACGACTACCTGCAGGTGCTGCGGAATCTCATGAGTTGATCACTTATTCACACAGCTCGGCGGCAAAATCGGCCGCCTCCTCGGGGGCCTCGAAATGGTGCAAGGTAGCCGGACCGATATAGAAATGGTCGGCTTTATAGCCCTCTTCATCCGGCCAGACGAACACCCGGCCGTTACAACCCTCTCCGTAGACTGCATAGCCGGCCTCCAGGGCGGCTTTTATCTTCCCGATAGTGGAGGCCTCGACATACAGCGTACCGTCGCTCAAGTGCAGATGCTGCGGAAAATCCGCCTGTTTGAACTCGAATACCGGGCCAAACCGTGGTTTCTGTTCCATAGCTGATACCCTCCGTACAACAGGTTTGTTTGAAAATAAGGTTTTGTGGGCCGCGGGTCAAAGGAGAGGGTAAAGGGGGCAACGAAGGGAAGCCCGCCGCTCCTCCGCCCGGGGCGGGCGGATCGGGCGGATGGGCTTCAAGGATGGCTGAAATCTTGTGTAGAACGCGTTTAGAAAGCGAACTAAAAATTAAAGACCGCCGACCAGTCGAAACTGGCTGAATCTTCCAGCCATTTAGGCCACTTTTCGGCATAGGCCGGTACTTTGACTTCCCTCACCCGGTCGGAGGAGGGGTGATACGGCTTGATGTCCAGCACCGGCGTATCCGGCTCCGCATCGATAAAGGGAACCTCGATAATGCCCCTTTCGGCATCGACTCTGATTACCTGGGCAACCGTCATCAATATCGGGTTGGGACGCACCGGTGAGCGGGTGGCAAAAATGCCGATTTTCTCCGGGCCACCCTTGTACGGGCTTTCGGCAGTCAGTATCTGCCGGGTCTCCGGGCTGTCGTACTGATTGCCCCACCAGACCACCTGAATGTGGCTGAAGTCCTCCACTCCCGCCAGTCCCTGTGCATAATCCGTCTCCAGTTGAATCAGAAAGCTCTCGCCTTGCATGACCACCTTGCCAATCGGTGTAAAACTTACCTGTGCTGCTGTTTTTTCCATACTCTACTCCTTGTGTGTTGATATCAAGGAGTATACTGAGGCGCGGCCTTAGATGTTTGAGCCTGCTTGCTGACGAGTTTGCATTTCTTGCGGAAACATGGTCGAAACTAAGAGTACTAAGGCCGCCGCGAGGAGCAGAAAATTGATCCAGTGCGTGGCGATGGGCAGTACCGAATCGATAAACCAGTAATCCAGGCTCTTTATCCAGATGAATACTGCCGCCAGCAGGATGCCGGCACCGGCTTGAGCCCCCCGCAGCAGGCGGCTGCGCCGGGACATCAGGGTAAAGCGGCGGCCCCCCTTGGCCAGGCCTTCGATTACACGCCATGCCTGGAATAAAAGGAGTCCGAGAACAAAGGCGATCGAGACCCAGGCGATTTTTTGCACTGTAATAATAAAGCCCATGCCGATAGAATCGAAGCCGTTCCAGACGGCCCAGTCGGAAAGGATATAGGCAAAGCCCGGCCAGGTGCGCTGACTGTTGGAGAGGATTACGATTCCGTCGCCGGTCTCCGGTATCAGGTGGAAGTCGGTCATCCAGCCGCTGCCCTGCCCGCCGTGGGACACCGTTTTTACCGCGTGCTCGCGGCCGGAGAGAAACTCGACGAAGTGTCCCAATGCGTAGCCGTCGAATACGAAGCGGTAATAGCCCGTCATATCGGAGAGCGGAGTGTACATACGCTCAATAGTTTCCGGTTGCAGCACTCCGCTGTG
>JAASTM010000270.1 GCA_021767325.1 Spirochaetales bacterium | reverse complement strand
CCAGCAGGATTGCCTCACCCTCTTTCAGGTTTTTCACACGCTCCTGCGCCGCCGGACCGCAGACATCGTCGATGTAGTCGACGGTACGACCCAACTTTTCAGTGAGTTTTTGCGCATGCTCGGCCAGCGAAATAAGGTTCTGGTAGTCCAGGGTATCTCCCTGGTGCGCTATCAAGGCCAGCTTGGCACCGTTATCCAAGAGCCATGATATCGTCGGCAGACTCTTGTCGATGCGGTTTGTATTTACAATTTTTTTGGTATCAGGATCGATGGGGCTGTTGATGTCCACCCGCAGCAGTACACGCTTACCCGCGACATCGAAATCCTCCATCGGTCGAAAGCCGAGTTCGGCCATCGTGCAGCCTCCTTACAGATCTTTATATGGGTGCAAAGGGGCCCTCGGAATAATATTCTACTCCGGGCGGCCCCCATTTGGTCAATCGCCTCGAATCCGGGTATTACCCGCGGGCTTTCATCCCCAGATATTCGTTGGTCTTGGCAACCCCTTCGTCTCTGGTGGTCTGCATTTCGGCAGCAGCCCGGACTGCATCGATATTTTCCGGTATTACCACAGCTTCCTGCGGAATATTGATGGCAAACATGATGTCGTCGCCGCTGTCGCAAATGGTCTCTTCCCACACTGCAATTTCGTACATGTCACCACGGGTGTTTCCGAGATCACGGGCATATTTGAACAGGCTGGCATTTCCCAGAAAGCCGTCTTCTAGACGGACCACTCTGATACGCGGATGCGCCTTGAAAATATCCAACAGGTCCTTTTTGCTGATTCCCTTTTTAGGAGTAACAAGAGGAGTGATGATATGACCGTGGGTAACCGGTGTGTGCACCAGGATACCGGTAGCATTTACATGCGGCATAATAGTCATAAGGTCTTCGGCCTGATGATTCGGTGCCTTGGCTACCTGCAGGGCATTGGTCAGTCCGCGGTGGTAATCGCCGGGGTCGGCCACACGCCGGATAATGGTAATGGCGGTTTTCTCAACGCCTACCGCCCGGTCGATAGCATCGATGGCGCGAATCAGACCGGTAGTGTTACAGCTGGTCAGCTTCAGATAATCTGCGCCCACACCTTTCTCATAGTTTGCATATCCGTGAAAGAATACATCGGCAACCTCGTTCTTTTCGCCGCCCTGGAACACCGCTTTGGTATTGTGCTTCTGGTAGATCTCTTTGTTCTTGGCACCGATTCCCGCACTGGTGGCATCAAGCATTACATCACACTCCTGCACCAGCTCTTCGAGCGTACCGCTGACCGGTATTCCCAGCTCATCGAGGGCGCCGCGCTTTTCGGGCAGTGCGGTAAAGAGTTTGTACGGCATACCCCGCTCGGCAAGTGCCCGTACCGGCAGTGTGGGCGCAACATCCGCCACTCCCACCAGTTCCATATCGCCCTGTTTTGCCACACCGTCAGCCAAACGCTGACCAATAACACCGTATCCGGCTACTCCAACCTTAATCATAAAATCCTCCTGATAATAGTATCATTTTATTGTAATCGTTTACTTTTTCATTCTAACACAGAATGATACCCTGTCAATAGATCGCTTGAACAATTTTATCAGGAAAAGTTACAATTATATACATTTTATATAATTAAAAACATATTTAATCCCTGTAAATAGAGCTTGTGCAGAGCATGATTCTGTACTACTATGTAATTGTATTCGTTTACCTAATATAGAGGCTTTCAGTATTGTTCATTTTTACCGGACCGATTACAATACTGTAGGCGAAAAGGTAATAATAATGGCATTTACTTTAAAAGATATTGCATCTCTTACAGGTGTTTCCACTGCAACGGTTTCGAGAGTTCTTAACGGAAAGAGCGGCGTAAAAGAAGAAACCCGCGACAAAATCATGCAGTTGATAAAAGAAGTCGACTACATGCCCGATGCTACCGCCCGCAGTATGAAGACCGGCAAAACCTACACCATCGGCATGGTAGTTGCCGACATAACCAACCCGTTCTACTCAGAAGCGGCCAAGATCATCGAATTCCAGGCCCGCAAACAGAACTACACCCTGATAGTCGGCAATACCGGCAACAGCAGCCAGGAAGAGGAAACCATCCTCAGCGCATTCCAGGAACGGAATGTCGACGGGTTTATTATCGCCTCCACCCATCTGCGTGATAAAAAGGTACAGAATATTATCCGCTCGGGCTACCCCACTATTCTCTACCACCGCCGCCTGGAGAAAAACGGGAATATCCACTTCATCGGCTGTAATGAGGAGCAAGGCGTAACGCTGGCACTCGAACATCTGACCGGCCTCGGCCACCGTCGAATCGGCTTCGTATCAGGCCCCCGCCGCTTTTCCACCGGAGTAGAACGACTGAAAGCCTTTATCGAACAGGGAGAGCGGTTTCGAATCGAGAAGGGCTCCTATCTGATTAAGGAGGGCGGATATGATAAAAAGAAAACCCTCGAAGCGGTGGAAGAGCTCCTACGCCTTCCCGAGCGGCCTACCGCCATCTTTGCCGCCAACGACTTCATGGCCCTGCAGGTTCTCGATCTGGTGCTGGAAAAGGGCCTGCGGGTTCCTGAAGACATATCAATAATGGGTTTCGACGACATCCCGCTGGCAGCCCACCACTCGATAAATCTGAGTACTATCGACGTCCAGCTGCACAAGGGCGCAATTGTGGCGATCGAAAAACTGATTAACCTCATCGAACACGTGCAGCCGAACAATCATCCCATACAGATTCTCCTCGAACCGCAGCTGAAAGCCCGCGGCTCCACCGGACCTCCGGCTTCGAGATAATACAGCCAAAAAAATTACTAAAATTGTCTAGTAATGTAATAGAGAAGCTCCCACCGCTCGTGTAGGCTTAAGATGAATCCTACCATCATTAGGGAGGCGAATGTGAGCGAACACACAATCGACCTATGGATATTGGGCGGTTTTCTGGGTTCCGGGAAAACGACCCTTCTCAATAACCTATTAGCCGACATGCAAACCAAGCGGGTTGGAGTCGTGGTTAACGACTTCGGCGAGCTCGGCGTCGACCTGCACCTCATAGAACAGCACGGCGAAGAGGATATAATCGAGCTAAACGGGGGCCAGATATTCTGCTCCTGCATTTCGGGCAACTTCGTGAATTCAGTCACCTCGCTGGTGGAGAAGGGACCGGATGTAATCCTGGTCGAAGGATCCGGTTTGGCCAAGCCTTCAGCTCTGGCGGCCATCATGGAACAGGTACTGCAGACCAGCGGCAGCCGTCTACGCTACCGCGGATTGGTTGCAGTGGTTGATGCCCAGCGCACACCCCGACTGCTGCAAGTCGTAAACGCAGTAAAAGAACAGATTGATTATGCCGACCTGGTAGTGCTGAATAAGACCGACCTGGTGTCCCCTGAAGAGGTCCGGTCCCTGCGCAGTCAAATTCAGTCCATAAATCCGGTGGCGGAAATAAGGGAAACATCTTTCGCTAAGGTTTCATTCAGCATGCTGCCGGAGGCCCCGCTACGCCATGACTACAGCTCGAGCGAGTATAAAGGCTGGGGTGAGGCCGGACGGCCAAAAGCCATAGTATGGAAGCCGGAGGTGCTGCTGGATGAAGCCCAGCTGACACAGGCGGTGGAATTTCTATCGAAACAGGCTTATCGCATAAAGGGTTACCTGCAGACCAAAGAGGGACTACGTTTCGCCAGCGCATCCGGCGAGCAGGTCTCTATCACACCCGCCTCGCCCACGAACGGCGACTCGATTGAAGAGGGGCTGACAGTAATCGTAGCCCCGCGCACCGCCGCCGGCAAGCTCTTTAAGCAAGCAATAGAACAAATATGAGGAGTAAATAAGATGACTGGAAAAGAACGAATAATGACGACCTTTCGTCACGAAAAAGCCGATCAGGTTCCCTGGGTCCCCTTCGCCGGGGTGCACGCCGGCAAACTGATCGGCGTGAACGCCAAAGAGGTGTACTCGGATGTAGAGAAACTGAAAGAGTCCCTCAGCGAAGCCCACCGGCTGTACCGTCCCGACGGACAACCGGTCATGTTCGACCTGCAGATCGAAGCCGAAATACTGGGCTGCGAGCTGATATGGTCGAAAGACGCACCCCCTACGGTATCCACCCACCCGCTGGAAGGGGACAAAACCATCCCCGACCATCTGCCGGAGCCCAATGAGGGGCGGCTTGCAATGGGCCTGGAAGCCACCCGTTATTTGAAGGAGCAGGTCGGAGAGACCACCGCAATTTACGGTCTGTTCTGCGGACCCTTCACCCTGGCCTCTCACCTGCGGGGTACCAATATATTTATGGATTTCTTCGACGACCCCGAGTACGTGAACAATCTCCTGGACTATACCGCGCGGGTCGGTCAGCGAATGGCCGAGCTCTACGCCGAAGCCGGTGCCGATGTTATCGCCGCGGTAGACCCGCTGGTCTCACAGATTTCCCCGGACCACTTCAACGAGTACCTGCATGCTCCCTATGAAAAGCTTTTCGCTTACATCCGCGATATGGGCAAAGCCTCCTCGTTCTTCGTCTGTGGCGACGCAACTAAGAACATCGAGGTGATGTGCAAAACCAAGCCCGACGGCATTTCCATCGATGAGAACATCAACCT
>JAASTM010000269.1 GCA_021767325.1 Spirochaetales bacterium | reverse complement strand
TACCAGGTGGGACGGACTCTCGGCACCGCGGTTCAATGGATTAACAAATTACGAACGATTGTTTCAAGACGAGGTATTTTACATCAGCCTGTCCAACAACATCGAGTGGATCATCCTGTTTATGACTATTCCCATCGTACTCGGACTCACGCTGGCGATGGTTTTGAACAGGAATATCCCCGGCGCCAAGGCCTTCAAGGCCAGCTTTTTTCTGCCAATGGTGTTGTCCCTGGTTGTCTGTGGTCTGGTGTGGTCATGGCTCTATAGCCCCCACAGCGGACTGATTAACGAGGTCCTGCGCCGCATTGGATTAGGCCAACTGGCCACCGGCTGGCTCAGCAACCCCAAGGTCGTCATGGAGGCGGTCATCGCGGTTGCCATCTGGCGACAGGTGGGTTACGTAATGGTACTCTACCTGGCCGGACTGCAGAGCGTGGATCAAAATCTGGTGGACGCCTCCGAGGTCGACGGCGCCAATGCCGTACAGCGATTCTTTAATGTAATCCTACCGCAGCTGGCACCGATTACCGTTATCGTAATCGTCATCAGCATTATCGACTCGCTGCGTGCCTTCGACCTGGTATCGGTAATGACCCGCGGCGGCCCCTACAACCAGTCCAGTGTACTGGCAAACTATATGTATATCGAAGCCTTCAACAACTACCGCATGGGCTACGGTGCCGCGATTGCGGTAATTATCTTTATCATCAGTCTGATGTTTATCATGTTCTATCTCACCCGTATTGCCAAGGAGGAAGCAAATGGCTAGACGATCAAGCACGCCTCCGGCAGTCAGGGTAATACTGTATATTTTTCTGGTCATCGTCACTCTGGTCTGGCTGGTCCCCATTTTCGTGGCCATTATCACCAGTATGCGCACCAATGCGGACATTATGTCGCACGGGTTTTTGGCTCTGCCGGACAGAGTCGACCTGAAAAGCTATCTGGAAGCCTGGCAGCGCGGCGGGCTGCACAAATACCTGCCCAACAGTTTTATTATCACCATGCCCTCGCTGGTCCTGACATTGTTGCTCTCCTCGCTGGGCGCCTACGCCCTGGCACGGTTCCGCTTCAAGGGCCGCACCTTTTTCTACTTTATGTTCGTGGCCGGTACCATGCTGCCGTTCCAAATTCTGCTACTACCGGTATTCCAGCTTTCGGACGCATTGGGAATCTATGATACTTATATCGCCCTGATTGCAATTCATACCGCCTTTCAGCTAGGATTCTGTACTTTTGTGCTGCGTAACTATATGATGACGGTGCCGATACAGGTGATGGAGTCGGCCCGCATCGACGGCTGTTCGGAACTGGGAATCTGGTGGAAGATCATGCTGCCGCTGACCCTGCCAGCCTTTGCCGCCATTGCGACCTTGGAGTTCACGTGGATCTTCAACGACTACATCTGGCCGCTGGTACTCATCAGAACCGCCGAAAAGATGCCGGTTACCACCGGTCTGGCGATTTTGCAGGGGCAGTATGTCCAGGACTGGACGGTTATTATCTCAGGGGCCCTGTTTGCAACGGTGCCGACTCTGATCGTGTTCATCTTCCTGCAGCGCTACTTTATTGCAGGGCTGACGCTCGGTTCGAGTAAATAGAATAAGTTTTGGAGAAGAGAATGCAAAAGCGAGACGGACGTTACTACGTGTACGACAACCCGATCAAAAAAAGCCACAGCCGCGCCGCCGAACGGTGGCAGCGGATGTTCATCAAAAAGTTCAACTACGATCCGCAGGAGACCTACTCGCTCACACTGCAGGAAAACCCCTACCTGGGGCCGATTTTCGGCCTGCAAAATATCGTGCGGGCGGACGCACCGGGTAACCGGCCGGGAGCACTTTCCAGCGGGGCCGCCGGCCAAGCCGCCGCCGCGGAAGACTCCGCCGGCCCGCCCGCGGAATTAGACCCCGAAAACGGGGTCATCATCAGCACCATCCGCATGGGCTTCGGCCACTACCGTATCGCTATGGCCGGCGCCTCGGCCGCCCGGGCGATGGGCTTTACTCCCTACTGGCTCGACCTGCTGACCATTCCCGGCATAACCAGCGATGTCATCAACTGGTGCAATTCCTGGTACAGCCGCTGGTCGCGGATTTCCCAGAAAAGCAGATTCTTCAACAAATATGTCTGGGAACCAGTCACCACCGGCGAGCCGACTCTGCCGCTGCTCTCAGGGCTGCTGAACAGCTGGATCGTCGGATGGCCCTGGCGTTTTCTCAAGACCAATGTAAAAGACTACAAGATGAGCGAGCTCTTCCGTAATCTGCATCAGGCCCTTCCGCAGGACATGCCGATTCTGACCGCCCACATGTGGAACAGTATGGGCGCAGTTGCCGGCGGTATGACAAATGTGGTCGATATGATGTTCGACAACTGGCCCATGTCCTTCCAGCTCACCGAGGGGGCCAAACACGGAGTACAGTCGCCCTCCGGTTATTACGGCTTCCGCACCATGCGCGGTTTCGACGAATCCGGAAAGGTCATGAAACCGCTGCCTTCTGATGCAATCCATTACACCGGCCATCATGTCGACCATGAGCTGGTCGAGAACGTCGAAGCGGACTGTGCCGCCCGGCTGCGGAGAATGCGCAGCGGGGAGCCGCGCCGCTTCATGATTACTATGGGCGGGGCGGGAGCACAGCGCGAGCTGTTCAAGGCGGTTATCGAACACTGCCTGCCCCTCATCCGCGAGGAGAAACTGAGCCTGTTCGTCAATCTTGGCGACCACAAAGACAACTGGGAGTGGCTGCAGCGGGAGCTCGGCGACCGCACAGAGCAGCTGACCACCCATTTCGACTGGGAGGATACCAGCGCATTCGTCGACTCGATTCGAGAAAACCCGGTGCAAGGCCTGCACGTTTTCCTGCACGACAACATCTTCCATGCGGTCTATGCCACTAATTACCTCATGCGGGTGACCGATGTGATGATCACAAAACCGAGCGAACTGGCCTTCTACCCGATTCCAAAAATTTTCAACGAGCGGGTCGGCGGCCACGAGATGTGGGGTGCGGTCCGCGGCGCGGAGATCGGCGACAGCACCATCGAAACCAGAACTATCGGCCATACCCTGCAGGCGATCGATCTGATGACCGACGAGGACGATCTGCTGGAGATGTACTGCGACCAAATCGTAAAGAACAAGAAAATCGGTACCTACGACGGCGCCTACAAGTGCGTCGAACTGGCCACCGGTAAAAAGTTCGTCCGCGACGAAACACACAGCTAACATGCCCGACCTTCGGGGTATATAATATTACGCCCTGCAGCTGACCGGCCGGTGTACACCGGAGCATCGGCAGTTGCAGGGCACTCTTTTTACAGGTAGACTACTCCCACCTATGCAGGAAAAACGGCTCATACTCATCGCAACACTTTTTTATGCCCTACTCGGTGCAATCGGTCTGGTTTGGGCCTACTATGCCCGCAGCGAATGGCTGCTGAGCTTTTCAGCCGAACGCCCCTTTCTCGGCTATGAGGCGGCCCTGCTGATAACCGCGCTGGGGCTGCACGTGCTTTTCGACCTAATAGGCCCTAAAAAGGTGCCGGCGATAGCCCACTTCTGGAACAGCCTGCACCACAGTTTGGGCCCGCTGCACATTTCCACTATTCTACTACTGGCGCTGTTGAGCGCATACGGCGAGGAGCTCTTCTTCCGAGGGGGTCTTCAACCGGCGGTCGGCTACCTGCCGGCCACTATATTGTTCGCCCTGAGCCACTTTCCCCCGCAGAAGAGTATGCTCATCTGGCCGTTCTACGCTCTGGCCATGGGGGCGATCCTCGGTCTTCTCAGGATATTAGGGGGCGATATCTACTCGGCGGTACTACTGCACTTTCTGGCCAATACAGTTTCCCTGTACCTGCTCAGAAAATCTGTATAAGTCCGCGTACGAACAGCACTGCCGCCGCACCGCTCACCGACAACTTTATTACGGTGGCTAAGAGAGTGCCGGTAAACACCCCCCAGGCGGCTTTCATCGGGTTACGCCCCTCACGTCGAACCAGCAGCTCGCCGGCCAGTGCACCGATAAAGGCGCCGATTACAGTACCGAAGGGCGGAAAAAAGATGGTACCCACCAACATGCCGACCACACTGCCCCATATGCCGGCTTTGCTTGCGCCGGATCTGCGGCTGGTGAGTATCGGTAACACCGAATCGAGGGCCGCCGCACCGACAGCGGCGACTGCCATTACGATCAGTACCCACAGCGCATACACTTCCCATCCGCCGACCCAGGAAACCAGCAGAAGGGGTAGATACGCCACCGGCGGCCCCGGCAGAACCGGAACTATGCAGCCCAGCACACCGGCGATTAGAATCAAACTACCCACTACAGCAACAATAATCTCTAATAACATACTTTTATACTCCCATAAATAAAACTAATATTGAACAGCCTCAGATGCTATAGTAATCTTAGGAAAACGAGGCACAATGTCAGATTTTCATCAAGACGAGCAGTTACAGCGGCTTACAGAGGAAAATAAACAACTGCGGTTGAGTAAGGCTCACTATCAGACCATGTTTGAGCACTCTAAAGTGGCCATATGGGAAGAGGACTTCTCCAATGTAATAGCTGCCCTTCGAAACCT
>JAASTM010000268.1 GCA_021767325.1 Spirochaetales bacterium | reverse complement strand
AATATCTATCAGATATGCCGCAGCTTCCGCAATGCCGAGCAGATCGGCCCGCAGCACAATCCTGAGTTCACTATGCTCGAGTACTACACGGTAGACAGCGGGTATAAGGAGTCCATCTCCATCACCGAAGAGCTCATGAGCCGAACTCTGCGGGACGCGAAACCTGTGGATGCCACCGGCGCTGTACACAGCGATACATCGCTGCGCCCGCCCTTCCGCCGTATGACGATACAGGAGGCCTTCTATGACCATGCCGGCTTCGATCTGGCCGAGCACAACCGCCCGGGCGAACTGCAGCAGGCGGCTGAAAGACTCGGCCTGCAGGCAGCCCGCCAACAGGAAAGCTGGGAGCAGTTGTACCACCGCATATTTCTCAGTTTTGTCGAGCCGAATCTGCCGACCGACCGGCCGCTGGTGCTGATGGACTATCCCCGCCGCATACCATGTCTGGCAAAAATAATTCCCGGTACCCCCTGGCGGGAGCGCTGGGAGCTGTATATCCGGGGGATGGAAGTGGCCAACTGCTACTCCGAAGAGACCGATGCAGCGGCGGTGGAACAGTTCTTCCGCCGGGAGTACGCCCAGAAGGCCGCCGAGAGCAGGGTAGTGCCGGATATTGATCAGGAGTTCATCGATCTGCACGCCTCCGGGTTACCGGAGTGTTCGGGGGTCGCGCTGGGGATAGACCGGCTCATAATGGCAATTACCGGGCAAAAAACTATCGAGGGGGTGATCTTTTTCCCGCTATCTGATAGTATACGCCCTTAGCAACACACGCGAAATCAGCTGAAATTCAAGAAATAACTCAAGAGAGGTTAATTAATTATGATAAAAGCCGGAGCATTGGAAAAAGGAATGGCTATCTTAATAAAAGGGGAACCCTTCGTAATCGTAGAAAGAGAGTTCGTAAACCCCGGAAAGGGTTCTGCCTTTGTAAGAGCCAAACTGAAAAACCCCACCAGCGGACAGGTTCTGCGTGAAACCATGAAATCTCAGGATCAGGTCGAAGATATTGTAGTAGAGGACAAGGACTGCCAGTACCTTTACGCCGACGGAGACAGCTATCACTTCATGGACCTCGAAACCTACGAGCAGTTCGAGATCCCTGTTAAAACCTTTCCGGAATACCAGGAACTGATGAAAGAGGGCGAGACCTACACCCTGATCATGTGGGAAGACCGCCCGCTGGACATCAAACTGCCCTACAAGGTGGTATACACCGTCACTAAAGCGGAAGATGCCGTCAAGGGCGATACTGTTACCGGTGCAACCAAAACGGTGGAGGTCGAAACCGGCCTCAAGGTAAAGGTTCCCATTTTTATCAAAGAGGGCGAGAGAATCCTGGTCAATACCGAGACCAAGGAGTACGTAGAGCGGGTAAACCAATAAGCCCCCTGCGCAGCTTTACCATGGACGCACTCATTTCGCGTTACAGTAATAAAGAGGTACCGTTTCGCTTTGCCGGGACGGACCTCTCTTTTTTTCTCTCCCAGGCACTATTCAGCAGCTATGAAATCGACAAGGGCAGCCGGTTGCTGCTCAAAACCCTCAGCAGGCAGGTCGATTTCGGCCGCATCGGCACCGTCCTGGACATAGGCTGCGGCATAGGAACGCTGGGCGTTTCATTGCAAAAGCGTTTCCCCCACATAAAAGTGACCATGCAGGACCGGGATGCACTGGCGGTGGCTTTCAGCCGTTACAACGCCTGGCACAATGCCGCGGAGGGGGCCGATGCGGTCGGCGGGCTGGCCTTTCAGGGGCTCGGACAGCACGCTTTCGACCTGATTGTCTCGAACATTCCCGCAAAAGCGGGAGAGCCGGTGCTGCGGGATATGTTCAGCACTATGCTGCAGCGCAGTGAGATGAGCGCTGTGGTGGTGGTTCGCCCGCTGGCGGACTACACCGCCGGCACTCTGCAGGCGCTGGGAGCGGAGGTCTCCTTCCGGGAGGATGGCCCCGGGCATACGGTATTTCACTTCGCATCCCCCGCATCCCCGTCCTCCACAACCCGGGCCGAAGACCTCCCGGCAGCCTATTTCAGAACCACCGGACACTTCGAATGCGGCAACACAACTTACAGTTTGGATACTGTGTGGGGCCTGGCCGATTTCGATACAGCCCCTTTTCAGACCAGGGTTGTCGAAAAAAGCATCCGGACAGCGGATCAGCTGCGGAGAGTGTGCATCTGGAACCCGGGACAGGGGCATACTTCCTCCATGCTGGCGGCGTCGCTGCCCTCGGAGCTGCATATAGATCTGATGGGCCGTGATATGTTAGCCCTGCAGACCAGCCGGCACAATCTGTTGGGCCGGCAGCAGGTACGCCTCGGTAAGCTGCTGCACAGTCCCGGGCCGCTCGAAGCAGCACTGCAGCTGAGGAAGGATGAGCCGGAAGCACATCCCGACATGCTGGTAGTAGAATTGGAGCATCTGGCCGGGGTGCCGTCCGCACGGGAGGTGAGTGCGGCGGGCGAACTCCTGCTCGATACCGGCGGAACCCTGCTGATCACCGGAAAGAGTGCCCACCTGGCTCAGTTCGAGCGCTCGCCTACTGGATTCAGACCAGTTGCAGCCAAGAAACACAAAGGTTATAAAAGTGTTGTGTTAAATCGTGTATAATGCATTTTACAATTATTGACCAATAAGGTATAGTTAGGAAGAACATCAGTTATAGGATGAAATCATGCGAATAACTACGAAAGGCCGTTATGCACTGCGAGCAGTGCTTCAATTATCTCAACAGGCGGAAAATCGACCGGTTTCAATTAGAACCCTGTCTGAAATCGAGGATATCTCTGCCGAATTCCTGGAACAGATCTTTTTCAGACTGCGAAAAGCGGGACTGATCAAATCGACCCGTGGTCCCGGCGGCGGGTTTCAGCTGGTAAAGCCGGTGGAACAAATCACCGTTGCGGATATCTTCGAGGCAGTCGGCGAAGAGCTCCACTTCTCCCCCTGCACTTTAGACGACGGCAACTCCTGCGGCCGGGAAGATATCTGTTCAGCCCATGGGTTCTGGGACCACACCTACTCTCTTTTTCGCAAATATTTTGCGCATGTGACCCTGGGGGACATCCTCAAGAATCGCTATCCAATGCACATCTTTTCGGAAGAAGAGAAGGTCAGTAAATAACTACTCTTCGAACTTCGATCTGTAGTGCAGATCGAGCTGCGGAAACGGTATCTGAATACCGTGCTGCTTGAACATGCGCCAAATCTCCACATTGTTCCAGTGATGAGCTTCGAATTTATCATTTGCCGAACGGATCCAGGTATACACGGTAAAGTCAATACTCGAGTTGCCGAACTCTTTTAGAAAGACCCAGCACTTCTTTTTGTCAAACCGGAACGGATTGCGTTCGGCCACCGACTGCAAAACGTCCAACACCTGGTCCACATCGCTGGAATAGGAGACACCGATGTTATTCTTAATAATGATCGACGGATCGTAGAAAGAGAAGTTGTGCACCGACTCCTGTACCAACTTCGAATTCGGCACTACGATGCTTTCGTTGGTCAGGGTGTTTATCACTGTCGCCAGGATGCGAATTTGCAGTATGGTCCCCTCGATGCCGTGCACCAGAATACGGTCCCCTTCCTTGACCGGACGGGTAATGATGATAATCAGACCCGAAAAAAAGTTTGAAACCACATTCTGAAGACCAAACCCCAAGCCAATACCGAGTACACCAAAAATGACAGTGAGGGCAGACAGATCGATGCCGATAATCGATAAGCCGATCAGCAGCACCAGCACCATAACAGTATAACGGGTCAGACTGGATATGGAGAACTGCTGGGCTTCGTCCAGGCCCATTTTCGTGAGAAGGGAGTTGCGCATCACACCGCGGGTGGCCCGGCCCGCCCAGGATGCAAGATAGAAAACCGGAATTGTCAGCAGTACCGTGATAAAGGTCACCCGGGTATTGCCGGAGTTGATCAGCGGCTGGTTCAATACCGCATAAAAAGCCTGTAGATATTCAAAAATCTTCGCTCCAAACAGACGTCCGATTAACATCCCCAGGCTGATAATGTAGACCAGCCGCAGCACCAGCCGAATCCACTTCTGAATCCTCTGCTGGGTAGCCTCGGCCAGGGTGGTCCGGTGTAAGAGGCGCCGGATTGAAACGGTGAGCAGGCGGTAAATGCCGGTGATCAGGAGCAAGGGCAATATAAACTGCAGAAACAGCTCCAGAAGATTGAAAGGCAGCTCCAGCACACCGATTTGAACCGGTTGTAGTAGTATTTGATCTAATAAATCTTCTATGCTCATAGTTTGTCCTAACACTATCTATCACTCATTTTCATTTCACGCAAGGCCTAATTCGGGCAATTGCGTTATGATGCAGCCAGCTGCTACAATAGGAGTATGCAAAATGAGAATAATGAATTGTTAGAGCAGGTAAAACTAGCTGCAGAAACCGTTCGTGCCTCCGCGCACTGCACCGGATTTACCGGGGCGGGAATCAGTGTCGAGAGCGGTATTCCGCCTTTCCGTGGAGAAAACGGTCTGTGGAGTAAATACGATCCGAGTGTCCTCGATTTGAGCTACTTCCATCGGAACCCCGAAGAGAGCTGGAAGGTGATCAAGGAGATTT
>JAASTM010000267.1 GCA_021767325.1 Spirochaetales bacterium | reverse complement strand
GACCTTGTCGGTGAACATATCATATCCGTCGCCGCCGGCGGCCAGATAAGAGTTGGTGGCGATAGTATACTCCTTATCGGGGTCTATCGGTTCTCCGTTGATGGTCAGGTCAGAAATGGTACCATTCTGAGTATTGATTACAAAAGAAACCCCTTCCGACACTTGTGGCATAGCGCCGTGAGTCACGGTTTCCGGTGTTCGTTCAAACAAGTCGATGACATCGGAACCTTTAAGGGTTACCGTCATTACCGTGTTGTCGAAAGGCAGGACTTCGTAAATAGTTTCTTTACGAATGGTTCCTTCCGGGATGTCGGTACGGATGCCTCCACCGTTCTGGAAAGCGAAGTCTGCTCCGAGATTCATCTTGTTGGCATACCACAGCATTGAATCGGCAACAATATCACCGATAGCGGTTTCCTGCTTTCTTGTGTTTTCATTCAGGAATGGGGCGCTGGCAGTTCCGATCTCTTCGTTCAGCACCTCATCCACCTTGTCAACAAATGGCTGCAGTCTTGCTTTCAGCGTCTCGTCCTTCTTGAGCTCCTCTCCTACGAACTTGAACTCTTCACCCTCACGGGTTTTTACATTCACCGGAATCAGTTCGAAACCGAGATCGGTGACTTCACCGTTCATGAATTTGAGATCGATGTGTCCGACATGCAATCCCCATTGGTTGGCCATCAGGATCGGCACTTCTTTTCCGCTGGTTTTGTTCTTTACCCACACCGGTTCATCCATCTTTGTATGGGTGTGGCCGTCTATGATCACATCAATACCGGGAACATTGGCTGCAACCCGTTTTGAGCCTTCATCCACACTGTCGTAGAGGCCGATGTGAAACAGTCCGACAACGATATCAGCCTGCTTCTCGAGTTTTGGCACCAGTTCACTGGCTACCTCTACCTCATCGCGGAAGGTGTAACCTTTGATATGCGCCGGATTTCCCGATTGAGCTGTTTTAGAGGTCATCATGCCGAAGATAGCTACCTTGAACTCTCCGTAGTCTTTGATAACGTAGGGTTCCACATTGTCGATGTAGCTGCCATCCGCTTTGACCACATTTGCACACAGCCATGGAAAATCCGACCATTCGATCTGCTTCTGCATGACTTCAGGTTTAGGATCGAACTCGTGGTTGCCCATCGTCATTGCATCATAACCGATGTAATTATGGCCGATAAAATCAGGCTCGGCATCGAAAAAGTTTGACTCGGGCCGGCCGGTG
Source organism: Spirochaetales bacterium (assembly GCA_021767325.1). The sequence continues at coordinate 3,377 of JAASTM010000267.1, read as the reverse complement.
TTCACATCGCCTGCACTCAGTACCAACACATTTTCGTTCTCAGCGCGGATATTCCGCATAAGGGTTGCCTGTGCCGGCAGACCGCCCTGGTCCGGTGCCGGGTAGTTGAAAAAGCCAACCGGATGACCATGATGGTCATTGGTGTGCATGATGTGCAGCTCATGCTCGACATCCGGTGTTGTGATGGGAGAGCTTGCGCATGCGAACAGCATACCTACTACGCCGATCAGTACCAGTAGTTTGGAAATACTTTTCATAAAATCCTCCTATTTTTTGCACCTGCTGGTGCTAAAAATCGCACTTTTTGCAAAGCGAAGACTACTAGTATATCTTGAGTGAGCCGAACTGACAAACAAAATGTTAAAAATTCATGAGAAAACAGTTAGGAAGGAGTCGTGCAGCGGAATGAAGACTACTGCAGCTACAGGGGTTCTACCGGCAAGTGAATTGCCAGCCGGTGCAGCCCCTCCGAATCCTCCGAAGGCTCGTTGAGGTACAATTCATAACAAGGTCCCTCGGAGCACTGATATCCGCTCTCCGGCAGCCATCCGCCGAAAAGGCTGTTCCATGCATCCCCGTAATCCTGCGGTCCGAGAGCAAAGCTGGCTACCGCATAGCGGCCTCCCGGCAGCCGCATCAGTCCGATTTCACCTTCGGGCTGTGTATCCGCCGGAACGGTTATGCATACGCTGATACGCAGCTTGTGTTCTTCGGTTATCTCCGGCGAATCATGGTAGAGGGTGAGTAGTTCAGTTTGGCCGGGGATATACAGATCGCGCGGGACGGCCCATTTCATAAGTGTAAAGAATAGTCGTTCGAACAGCTGTTCGTCACCGGCATACGGGCCGGTGTGGCGCAGATAGGCCACCGTTTTTTCGGGGATGTCTCGAATCTCAACGCTGTACTCGAGCCGGTTTTGCAGGGTCTTCAGGCTCACCTGCCACTGGCGCTTAATGAAACTGCCGTAGCCGAAGGAAACCCGGGTAGTGTCACGGTAACTGTCGACCGGCTGATAGCGATTGCTCTGGAGTTTGTGCGTGCGGCGGTACTCGCGCCAGTCGCCGCGCCGCCATTGGCTGGGGCTCATACCGAAATAGTCCCGAAAGGCACGAGAAAACACAGCCGGGCTGGAAAAATTCAGACGGTAGGCGATATCGGTGATGCTTTCGCGGCGATCGTCAGCCGTCAAAGCAGCCGCCCGCTCGAGCCGCAGCCGCTGTACATAGCTGCCCAGCGGTTCTCCGACAGCAGCTGAAAACACACGATGAAAGTGATATTTTGAGAAAGCTGCCACCCGGGCAATGGTTTCTAAATCGAGCGGTTCTTCTATGTGCTCGTTAATATAGTCAATGGCCCGATTGAGGCGTGCCAGGTAATCCGGATTCATATCGCTATGTTACTATGATTAATCAAACCGGGCAAGAATTAGATTTGCCTTGATTTGCTTTTCATACTGAGGTTTATCATAGTTAGGATTATGAAAGCGAGTGTATTGGCACTATTAGTGGTCATGCTGAGCGGTTGCACGCAAATCGAAATAAATGAGGGCGATATCTTCGATATAAAGCGCAGCATCAGCACCGAGTATTTTACTACCGCCCCATATGAGCTCGAGGTTGTCGAATTCCTGACTGAGGACGGCCTGTCGCTGGAGGGGTGGTATATAACCCAGCCGGACGCCGTCGGCACGGTACTGTACTGCGGGGGGAACGGTTTTGTTATTTCGGCTTCACACAGTATTATCACATCGATTCTCGAGCAGGGTGTTGACTTGTTGGTATTCAACTATCGCGGATACGGTACAAACAAGGGTACTCCGAGTGTAGACGGGGTGTTGACCGACGGGGCGGCGGCATATAAGTATCTGCTTGAGGAGCAGGGCGTCTCCCCGCAACAGCTGGTGATCCACGGCCACTCGCTTGGTTCGGTACTGGCCTCCGCCTTGGCCAACCGACCGTCTTCCGGAGACGAATATTCTGCCGCGGGAGTTGTGTTGGAGAGTCCGCTGACCGATGCAAAGGATCTGACCGGACGTCTGCTTCCATGGTTTCTCAAACCGTTTGTAAAAATAGAGATCGACTCAGCTCTACTCCAATACAGCAACCTGGAGGAGGTTACACAATTCGATCTTCCGCTGTTGATTATCACAGGCAGCGAAGATAATGTTACTCCCAAGGGCATGGCCGAGGAGTTGCACGAGGCGGCCAAAAGCAGCCGCAAGCAACTGAAAATAATCCCGGGCGGAGGTCATAACGACCTCCCGCAGCGGCAAGATTACCGCGAAACCCTGGCAGAGTTTTATCGCATTGTGTTTTAAGAGGAGTACCCATAGTGGCGACGATAGGATTTTGGGGCGACAGCCTTACCGAAGGCGTTCCCGGCGCCGCATATATTGATATTCTAAAAAGGCAGTTGCCACAGCATACAATTTTGAACTATGGCAAGGGCGGCGACACGGTACGCAGTTTGTATACCCGGGCCGTTCGCAGCCACTCGCGGAATCCGGGCTGTCTGCAGGCCGATGCAGTTTTCCTGTGGGTCGGGGTAAATGATGTACTGCCGGAGCTGGCCGGTTTTTATCCCCCGATGAAACGAGTAGTCGGCCAGCCCTGGACCCGGAACGAGGCTGAGTTCAGCGAGTATTACCGCAAGCTCCTCGAACTGTTCGGTGCTCATTCTCCGCGGGTGTGGTCGGTAGCCCCCCTGTTCATCGGGGAGGATATGGAAAACTATTGGAACCGGCAGATAGAGTCATATGCCCGGCTTATCGAAAAGCACAGCGGCGGCCGTTTTGTGGATATGCGTTCGGTATTCCTAACAGAGTTCAGGAAACTGGGAGACCGCAGATCGCAGATCGTGTCGCAGTTTCTGCCGGTGAGCCCGCGCAAAGCGGCCCTGGATATGTTGTTCTGCCGCCGAGCTCCCCAGGCCGACCGCCGGGCCGAACATCGCGGGCTTTTCTTTACAATGGACGGAGTCCATCTCAATTCGCGGGGCGCCCGATTAGTTGCCGACACCTTCAAGCGCGTAATTCTAGAATCCGGGCCCTAATGTGGTAACGCGCAGTTATAAACGTCAGCCGGCTCCGTAGTACCCCTTGAGAAGTTCATCCGTTACCCGGGTTGTTCTGAGCCCTGATTGACCGGTGCTGGGACAGGATCCGCGGCCACGCAGTTCATCGACCACCAGCTGGATTAAGGGTTGCTGCACATGCTGCGGATTCTCAATTACAAAATCCTCCTCGCGTTCGTCGGTGCGCAGTCGAATTGGTTCGTCCGCGAAAGAGGCGAAGCTAAGATAGCCCTTTGTCCCGTTGATCCGCACCTCATCGATTTCGTTGTCTGTACTGAATGACCAGATACCGGTTCCGAGCAGAT
>JAASTM010000266.1 GCA_021767325.1 Spirochaetales bacterium | reverse complement strand
TTATGGTCCACTTGGAGGAGTAGAACTCGATCCTGCGCCGGCATAACAACTCTAAGTGGGCGGTGGTGGTACCCGGACGCACCGCAGGTTCCAACTCTTTCAGTATGCGGGCCACTAGATGAGCGGCCCGGGAGATACGCAGGATCTCTTCCTTTGTCTTGAGCTGTACCTCTTCCTCATAGGGTCGTTTATATAACACCGCCCGGTTGTTCATTTCTCAGCCCGCCATCCTATACCGCCACATCATGTGGCCAGGTCCGGCCGCAGTTTTTCGGCTCCGTTCAAGTAAACCGGCCGCAGTTGAACACCCTCGTCCACGTATGCTGTTACCAGAGCCCGCACCACCCGCGGCATAGCCCCGTCTATGGAGGGTTCCTGGCAGCAGAAAAGCGGCGCCTTTTCGTACCCCAGCCGCCTGAAAGCCGTAGCCGGATTCACTGCCGATAGATCGGCGGTAATCGAGAACTGAACCGATACTATTCGGCGTTCCTCTATCTGGTTCTCACCAATCAGAGTCTGCATCATCTGCTGAGTTCCTTGGGTTATTTCGCGTGCACTGTTCGATGCAATCTGCACCGCCCCCCGTACCGCCTGCAGCTTCATACTATCCGTCCTCCTTACATTTTCAACCAGGTCAAAATCATGTTAAGCGCAAATAGCAGGACTATCCCGTACGCGAATCCGAAGCTCGACCAGATCAAGCCCTTCAGCCTGACTCGTCTTCTATCACGCCGTTTCCGCTTCACCAGATCGTAGAAAAAAAAGATAATGTAGTACAGATCAGCAATACAAAACACGAACAGAGTCCACTCCAACAGGTTCAAGAGAAAGGTGTTGGTGCTTTCGAGAAACGACTGGTAGTTGCCTACAACAAACAGCAGCGTAACCACTATCGTGCAGAAAAAAAGGTAGAGTGAGACAAGTCCGGATATCGTGCGCAAACGCCAAGGATTCATATCATCTAATAGTAACAGCATCCCAGCCGTTTGTCATAGACTGATAGTTCTATTTTTAGACGATTCTAAAGGTTGCCTTTTGATAGGCTCTCATCTTACAATAGTTACAGCAGTGATGATGAAACCTACAATTCCACATAACGAAATCGAGGCGGCTCTTAACAACTACTCGAACGAGTGGCAGGCACTGATACAACGCGAGACCCAGCCCCTCACTCCCTTACCTACAGCCACCGAATCGAAGCTGCCGGCATTACAGGACATCAAAGCGGTTGTATTCGATATCTACGGCACACTGCTTATTTCCGGCAGCGGCGAGGTCGGGAGTGCAACCGATGCATCTCCTGCAGCCGGTGAGCACACAGAGCCCGAAAAGGTCTTCAGTTTTGCGCATGCGTTCGAGGCTGTCGGCGTTACTCCCTCCGGTTCTATTGAGAAATTTAATGAGCTGTGTACAAAATTATACATAGACAGCATAAAAGCCCGCCATTCCGAGCTTCGCGCGGCCGGAATCGACTATCCTGAAGTACACATCCTCGATATTTGGCAGACGATCTGGAATGAATTGGAGGAGACCCGGCGCACCGAGTTGGACGCACACCGGCTCATCACACTGGCACTCGAGTACGAGCTGTCAGCCAACCCCACCTGGCTGATGCCGCACGCAGTACCTACACTCCGGGCGCTTTCACAGGCAGGGTATCCACTGGGCATAGTATCGAATGCGCAATTCTACACCCCGCTCATCTTGGAGACTCTGTGCGGCGCTTCTCTCGGGGCGGTGGGCTTCCGCGGGGATCTGCTGGTATGGTCGTATCAGCTCGGCAGAGCAAAACCCTCCGCCCGCATGTTCGATCCCCTGCTCGACACCCTCCAAAAAGAGTACGCGATCAGTCCGAATGAGGTTCTGTATGTCGGCAACGATATGTTAAACGATATCTATACCGCTTCCGCCTGCGGTTGCAAAACCGCGTTATTTGCCGGTGACCGCCGTTCCCTACGGTTACGCCGGGAAAATTCGCTTGTACAATCCCTGCAATCTGACGCTATAATTAGCGATATATCTCATCTGCAGCAGCTGCTTGAATTGAGTCATGCAAAGGAGTAGTCTCCCATGAAAGTAAAACTGTTTCTTCTTCTTATTTTCATTATTCTGGTCGGCGGTGCGGCGTTTTACTTCGGCTGGATACAGTTTCAGCTGGAGGAAAATACCTACGGAGTAGTCTTCAGCAAAACCTCCGGATACGAAGATGAGGTCCTGGAACCGGGCCGCTTCAACTGGCGCTGGGAAGCACTCATCCCTACCAACATGACCCTGCACAAGATTTCGCTTGTGCCGCGCTCGGTAGAACTGCAGAAAAGCGGCAGCCTGCCATCAGGCAAAGTCTATGCAGAGGCAATCGAGGCAGCGGTCGATTTTGAATACGCCTTGAGAATTTCACTCACTTATTCGCTGCGTCCGGATGAACTTCCCCGTTTAGTGAAGGAAGAATCACTGACGGCAGAGACTCTCGACGATTATTATTTGGAAATCGAACAGCGCATAAACTCAGGAATAAGCGGGTATATAGAGAACCGTATCAGTCGTAACGAGGATATCTCTGCAGAAGATTTCAAAACCGCCGCCTTCGAACAGGCCCTTATCGAGCGAATACAGGGGGAGCTCCCGTTTGTAGCAATCCAGTCCGTCGCTCTCACTCAGCTGACCGTACCGGATATTCGGCTTTACCAGGCGGCCCGGTCCTACTATTTCGATCTGCTCCAGACCCGGCAAGAAACGGAAACCGCCACGCTCGAGAGGGAACGGGAATGGATAGTCAGCCAGGAGTCGAAACTCGAAGTACTGCGTGAATACGGCCAGCTGTTCACCGAATATCCCGGACTCATCCAATACATGGCCCTGGGAGAGACAGGCGAGTTCGAAGACCTGCTTCCGAAAATCGATCTGCTCGAATCGGCCACACAGGAGACTGAATAGAACTTGAGCGAATACTTCTTTAACTTTGAAAAAATGGCGTATCTGAAGACGCCGAAACCGAAGGGCTGTATTTTGTGTCTTATTTCGGACAATTCCAATGAGGTACAGAACCTGACTGTATGGGAAAATGAACAGTTCATAGTCACAGTCAACCTGTACCCGTACAACCCCGGTCATCTGCTAATCGCGCCGCGCCGACACATTACCGACATCCGGGCCCTTACTCCGCACGAGGAGGAACAGCTGCATACCCTGCAGCGGCGCTTCCTGACAATCCTCGACAGGATATATTCCCCGAGCGCCTATAATATCGGCTTCAACATGGGCCTGCCGGCCGGCGCAAGCATAAAACACCTGCACCTGCACATCATTCCGCGCTACCCCCGTGAAACGGGAATCGCCGATCTAATCGCCGGCAAACGGGTGCTGGTAGAGAGTCCGGTGGATACGATGAAGCGCATCAAAGCGCAACTTCATCAAAACCCGTTTCATCTCTGATCTGGTCCAACTGATTCAGTATTAATTCGAGCAGCAGAATGCGGTCTACATCCTGTCTCAGAACCTCTTTTAGGGTAAGCGCCTGCCCCTGCAGCAGGTAGCGTTTTTCCATATTCGCCACTATCTGTGGTTCACGGTTCTGCAGAAAATCCTGAAACAGCAGGCGTATTCCTCGGGCCGCCTCTCGGCCCTGAGTAACGAGCTCCGCGGCTTCACGGTCTTTTTTGATTACAATTGCCTGATGTATGCGCTGCTGCACGGGATCGAGGGTACTCTCGAAGCGCAGTCTCTGGAATTTTTTTCCGTCGTCCTGATCCGGCGACATCGAGTCGTCGAGTTCGGAGATCTTGTACAACACATCCTCGCATGCGGAGGAGTGTTTCAACAGGCGCTCGCGGGTAATGCGGTCCTGTTCGGAAATCATGCCGTCAAGCAGTTGCAGTACCTTTTGAATATTTCCACGGTAAAAGGTCGAGAGAAAATTAAACAGCACCAACAGGGCCTGATAATACCGAAACGGCGGGATGCCGAGTTTTTCGTAGTCGATAGAAGAGTAGGATCGGTAGAAATGCAGAGCTCGCATTTTCACATTCCTAAACAGCTCGCCCCGCTCCTGTGCCAGTGCCTCTTTACGCACCTCCGCAATCTTCTCGTGAATCTCTCCCCGCATTGTCAGTTTTTTCATCGTACGGTAAAAGGAGACCGCATCGATCCGCGGAAAGTATACCACCAACCGGTAGTACGGGTCTTCCTTGAAGGCCCTGATCAACTGCGGGAGGGGTACCTTTTTCAAAAAATCGTCGGCACTGTCGATGAGCCGTTCTATGTCGCCGATAAACTTTTCAGCGTCGGTATCGACATCACTTGACTGCTCTTCCTGCCTGAGGTCCTCCTCCGATTCATCGGCGTCGCTCTGCTCCCCCTCCGCCGAGGGTACCTGTGAGGGATACAGGGTGTCGAAAATTTCTCTGACCGTATCGGAATCGAAATAGCGTGAGACTTTGGTCTGTGCGGCGTTGTAGAGCGCATAGTAGAATTCCTCGAGCTCATCCAACATTGCCACCGCCGATGTTTTTTGAAACAGTGGCTGATACTCCGGGTTGTCGGGACGAATGGTGCCGTGAAACATGCCGAAAAACCTGGAGAAGGGAAACAGCACCAAATCTCTCAAATGATAAAACGGAG
>JAASTM010000265.1 GCA_021767325.1 Spirochaetales bacterium | reverse complement strand
GCCCTTTGTTTTGCAGAAGGAGCCGGCTGAGCAGCCTTTGCATGCGGAGGTATCTCCGCATTCGATAAAAACGCTCTGGCCTTCGATCCTATTGACCGTTCCCACTTCTTTCACTATCAGCTCCTTCTATGGGATATTTTAGTCGCTCAATATGCTCGGCGCGGCCCTGGTCATTTATATCGAGAATTACTCCCTGCAGTTCCAGTTGTTCCCAATACTCCTTTGAGCGTTCGGGGATCTGGCTGAGGTACTGTTGAATCTCTACACTCGGATCGAGGCCGCCCACGCTCAGGAAACTTCCGGTTCTGCCGCTGTCACAGATGACTGCGGTTCCCTTTGCCTTGATGTGCTCATCGGCTGACAGCACTTTGGTGTGACTGCCGACTACTGCTGACACCAATCCATCGGCGTGATGAAACATGGAGTATTTCTCAGCAGTGGTAGAGGCATGAAAATCGAGGATGACGACATTGGTCTCCTCCTTCACCCGCGATACCAGTTCGGGCAGGAAGGTAAACGGATTGCTCAGATGTACCCGGCTGAAGCCGGATTGACCGAGCAGCGAGATAACTCCGACCTTGCTGTCGCCGGCCTGGTATACCCGCCAGCCGCGTCCCGGATTAGCCGGTGGATAGTTGGCCGGCCGCAGTATGTACGGGCTCTTAGCGATGTGAGGGACCATGTCCTTTTTATAGTAGACCTTTTCCCCGGCCGTGATGACATCGATGCCGAGCTTGTGCAGGTAGATCGAGTGGTTTTTACCGATTCCGAAGCCCCCGGTAGCTCCCTCCCCGTTGGCGATCACAAAGTTGATGCCGAGCTCCGGTTTGAGTTTCGGAAGTGCCTGCTTGATGCAGTATACTCCGGCCTTGCCCACGATTTCACCGATATATAGAATGCGAATGCCCATAGTTACCTTTCCAATTGGTGGATGGAGCATACCAGATTGAGCGTATAAATAAAAGGGGTTATAGTGAGGCAACGGGGTAGCTGTATGAGAAAACAATCGGTGGTCATGGTGTTAGTTTTAGCGGGCATGGTGTTAATGCCCTGTTTTCAGCGGCCCGGGGCGCAGGTCTCGGCTCAGGAGACGGGTGCGCGGCCCGGGCAAACCTCAATCAGCGCTTCGACGCTGCCGGCCGGGTCGATTCAGGGCACGGCTTTACTGGGCCCGCCTTATCCGCCGGCGATAGACTGGAAGATGATCAGTACAGCCGAACACCGGCTGATTTTCCCGGGCGAGTTCGAGACGGAAGCGCGGCGGGTAGCCGCATTATTGAGCCGAGTATGGGATCTTGTTCAGAAAGATTTCGGAGCCCGGGTTCCGCAGCTGCCATTGGTGCTGAACACCAGTCGGCAGGTGTCGAACGGCTATGTGACGCTGGGGCCGCGGCACTCCGAGTGGTATGCATACAACACCCAGGGACAGTTTGCCGGTCCGGTGGATTGGTACACGCTGCTGGCGCTGCATGAGGGGCGGCACGCGGCGCAGTTCAGCGCTTTGAACCGGGGTTTTACCCGCGTTGCCCGCTGGGCGGCCGGCGAATACGGCTGGGGCTTTTTCTCGATGTACTCGATGCCCCTGTGGTATTTCGAGGGCGATGCGATTCTTAGTGAAACGGTATTCAGCAGCGGCGGCCGTGGACGGAGTGCCGCCTTTCACCGGGAGCTGCGGGCAATCGCCGATGCAGAGCGCGAAGTGTCCTACGGCCAGGCCTATCTGGGTTCCTACCGCGCACATTTTCCGAACCACTACTACCTCGGTTTTCCACTGGTTACCTACCTGCGGCTTACCTATGGTGAAGAAGCCTGGAACGATATCATCGAAAAAACCGCCCGCTTTTCCTTCTGGCCGCTGCGCTTTCACACGGCGGTGAGGCAGGTAACCGGCAGCTCGGTACGGCAGGTGTACCGGGATATGCTGGAGTTCCTCGATTCCTATTTTGACAAGCGTCCCACGGCTGGCGGCAAGGGGGCTTTACGCGGTAAGAGCGTGGACCTGAGGCATGACAGCGGTGCCGGCTGGGCGAACTATCTGCCAGTGGCATCTGAAGGGAGGCACTTGTACGTGGTGCGCTCCGGCGACCGGCTGCCGGCGGCATTAGTGGAGATCGACCTCCAAGCTTCGCAAGAGCGGACTCTTACGTACCTTGGTGCCGAGCGCAGCGTGTCGTTGCGGGGTGGTGCTGCCGTGTGGAGCGAGGAGATTCCGCATCCGCTCTGGTCCAAGGTATCAACTACTGAGATTATCCGCTTTGACCTGGAGAGCCGCCGGCGTATGCGGCTGACCTTCGGCGGTGCGTATCAGGCTCCGGCGCTGTCGCCGGATGGCCGGCGGATTGCGGCGGTACGTGCACTGGCCGGCGGGGGCGGCCGGCTGGAGCTGCTAGAAGCTGAGAGCGGCACGCTCTTACGAAGCGTGGTGTTGCTGCCCGAGCAGACGGCCGAGCCGTCGGCGGCAGCGGATAGTGCGGGCGGACCGCTGTACCTGCGCCATCCGGCCTGGTCGCCGGATGGTACCAAGCTTGCGGTTGTGGCGGTGCAGGGCAGTTGCAGCCGGCTGATGGAGTTTGATCTGAACACCGGCAGTTGGCGACGGCTGCTCGGGCCGGTCGGCTACAGTATCTCCAGACCGGAGTACTCCGATGAGCATGTACTGTTTGTCTCCGAACGCAGCGGTTCGGAGCTTGTGGAGGCGGTCAGCCGGAGCCGGAGCCGAACTGGGAATGGCGACGGGGAGGTGTTGCTGGCGGCGGCCGGAACGTATGCCGCCGGGTATCCGGTAGTTGCCGCGGGGCCGGAGGGTGGACGTTTGTTTTATGCCGATTATACGGTGGACGGTTTCAAGCCGAGGGTGATGCCGCTGCAGCCGGAGCTGTGGCGGCCGGTGGATACTGATGTGGGTGCCGAAACCGTGGTGATTGATTACGTAGAGCCGATTGTCCGTCGCTGGGGTGGTGCGGAGCTTGCGGAGGAGATCGAGAGTGATGCGGTCGACGGGGCAGATACGGCCGAGTTCGAGGTGGAAGAGTATCGGCCGCTGACGGGGTTGCTGAACTTTCACAGCTGGGGCCTGCTGCCGGATGTGGAGGGGCGGGTGCAGCTGTTTGCCCAGTCGGATGATGTGCTGGGCCGGCTTTCGCTGAACAGCTTCGTCGGTGTGAATGTGCGCCAGGAGAGCTACGATGCCGGGCTGCAGGGCAGTTTTCGGGGGATGTTTCCGATGATCCGCTTTGGAGTGTCCGGGGACACCAACTCGCCGGGAGATCCGTCGGCCCGCTGGAACGGCATGACCGCGCTGCTGGGATTCGATGCACCGCTGGATTTTTCGCGGGGGGTATGGTTTCGGCAGCTCAACTTGAGTACCACCGGCTTTTTGCGCTACGAGCAGGCCGACCCTCTGGCAGCGGGCGACAGGGATGCCTATGTGCTGCCGCTGCGGCATGCGGTTTCGTGGTACAGCGCTATGCAGGCAGTGGCGCCGGCGGACTTTGCCCCTCGCTGGGAACAGTACCTGGAGGGCAGCTGGCAGTATGTGCCGGCGCCGGCCGGCGAGTGGGGCCGCCGGATCGGGGTGAACGGGCTGCTGACGGCGCCGGGGCTGGGACGACAGCACCGCCTGCAGCTGGGCTGGACGGGCGAGTTGAAAGCTGGGGAGGAGGTGCCGCTGACCTCGCCGGCGGTGCGGCCGCGGGGCTATCCTTTCGACTGGAATGACGGGTACGAGGCGGACGGGGTGGCTGCGCTGCAGTACAGCTTGCCGCTGCTGTATCCGGACATGGAGCTGGGGAATGTGTACTTTCTGAAGCGGATTCGCGGTACCCTGTTTGCCGACCTGGGGATCGGTCTGCCGGCGGGGGCTGGCGACGCACTGCCGGCCGCCGGCGGAGAGCCGCCGCAGTGGCTGCGGGAGCTGGAGGCGGCTGCCGGGGCTGATCTGCATCCGGTGGCAGGGGTGGAGCTGCTGTTCGAGCAGCACCTGTTCAACTGGCCGATTGCCCTGGAGGCGGGGCTGCGCTTGGTGTACAGCTGGCGGGATGCGCGCTTTCGTGTAGAGGATACCCTGTTGTTGCTCGGGGTGGAGTGGTAACGGGTAAGAATGACCCATGTGCTGCGGCGCTGGGGCTGCAGCGGGTTGTTTTGCCCCAGTGCTCTGTCGAAGATTGGTGCGGGGGGCACGTCTAAATGCGGGTCGCTGGGGCTTGGGCGCAGAGAAAAGCAAACTAATTGTAACCCAAATAAATAATTATAAATCCATTAAAATATGTGGGGCTGGAACTCTCGGTTTGGCACGGATGTTGCACCATTTATAGTAGAGGCGATATGCCTCGCCGGCGGCCGTATGGCGCCGGGAAAGGCTGCCCGGTATGGGAGCCGCAACACGCGTTATAAGAGGTGTTTTTATGAAAGACAGAATCGTGATCGACATCGGCCAGATCATGGACGAGATTTTCGAGGCGACCCGGAGTTTCGGTGAAAACTTCGGCGAGCGGGCGCGGGAGCGAACGGCTGAGGAGTTCTCGCGCTGGAATGATCAGGTGGATTATTATCCTTCCTATTCGTATCCTCCGATGAATGTGTACCTGACCAAGGACAAAGAGATGGTGTTCGAGTTCGCGCTGGC
>JAASTM010000264.1 GCA_021767325.1 Spirochaetales bacterium | reverse complement strand
GCTGAAGTCTGTCATCATAATAGCGGCCAAAAGTAAATCCCGGCTCGATCTCGAGGGACGGGTAAAAAAAGTATATATCGGTGTACGTGTACGAGGCAAAGTTCCCGTAAGCCCGCATGGTAACCGATGGAATTACCGGAAACTCGCCGAATATCTTGAACTCTGGCAGCATGAATCCGCCTCCCACCGAACCTCCCAGGGCATTAAAGGCGCGGTAGAGAATCCAGTCTTCTCCCGGACTGGAGGCCCGGTAGGCCAGGTAGCGGCCGCGAAATTCGAAAAAATAGATATCGAGAAAATCAACTGCGAAAGTGGTGTCGAGAGTGATGCCGGCCTGGGCTTTGGTAGTTACATCAGTCGCCTTTTTTATAGCCGTATGCGGGGCAATGCTGAATGAAAATGAAAGCGCATCACTGCGTTGCGGACAGATCAGCAGGGTTGTGACAAATAGAGTAAAAAGTGTTATAGTTTTCGCAGTGTTCATACTACAATGCTGAACTGTTTTGAGGTGTTTTGCAACGAATATGAAGAAGAAATTTTACTTTGCAGCGGTCATTTGTGCAATTATCTGTACTGCAGTTCTGCTGCCCGGATGCCGTAAGGAAACCGCCCAGGAGTTCGAGATAGATCTGCCGGCAACCCCGGTACTCACCGTACGCTCGAACTGGGCTGTGGTGGCATCGAGCCATCTGCGTTTGCGGGAAAAGGCAACCATTCAGAGCCGTGCCGTAACTACCCTGTGGCAGAACAACGTGCTGGAGATCATATCCCGGGATGAGGTTCAGCAGGAGGTGGAAGGTAAATCTGGCTATTGGTACAAGGTGGCGTATGACGGACTGCAGGGCTGGGTATTCGGGGCGTATCTTCAGAAGTATGAATCGGAAAGCGAAGCAAGGCGGGCTGCGCAAAAGGCTCGCAGTGAATAAAAACAGCTTACACTACGGGTATAGCCACTCATGATGGATTTCGAAGTACTGCTCTCCTATTCAGCCTGGATACTCCCGCCGGTAATCGGTGCGCTGATCGGTTATATCACGAACGACATTGCCATAAAGATGCTCTTTCGCCCCCTCAAGGCCAAGCATATCGGACCGCTGCGATTACCATTTACCCCCGGCATCATACCCCGTCAGCGCGAAAAGCTGGCTGACAGTATCGGATTGATGGTATCCCGCGAGCTCATTACCGAGGATGCCATCCGCCGCCAAATCTCCTCGCCTGCATTTCAGCAGACCCTCGGAAATCGAGTCAGTGAGTTCACCGGTTTTCTGATGTACACCTCCTTCACCGATCTGCAAGAGAAGTTTCGACGGGGCCGGCTTCATTCCGGCGCAGAGAAGCCCGCCCCCGCGGCCGCACAAACAAAAGCACAAACAAAAGCACAGTCAAAAGCACAATCAGACACACCGGCCGATACCATGCTCATCCAGTCGGTGCTCTCGGCATTTTTCCGCTCGGAGAGTTTTTTTCTGGCGTTGCAGAAATCGGTGGCTTTGGCACTGGACAAGTTTTTCTGTTTACCGCTGGAAACGCTCTGCGGCCGAAATGGGGAGCGGCTCAATCTCTTCTTCAGCCAAAACCTGCGGATCGAGAGCCTGCGGGCCCCGCTCCGCCGCTTGGCCGGGGATTTAGTCGAAGATGGAATCCAACGGAATGTGAGGTTAGATAAATTCTTGACGCCCCAGGCGGTCGAGGGGATCATAAAGGCGATCAATCGCATCTATCCCGCCGTGGCGAGTGAAGTGTTACAATTTTTAAGAACCCCGCATATTCACAAAACCCTCGAGCAGAAAGGCCGGACCGTTCTGCGCAGAACCATCTCGCGGCTCAGCAGTCTGCAGCGCCTGTTCATTGCCGCCGGGCAGTACGACCGCAACATCGAGCGGCAGATGGACGAAATAGTTGACGATTTACTGGATCAGCTCGAAACTGCGATTGCCGATGAGGAAACCCGCAGCAAGCTGCTCGATATGCTGGAAGGCTGGCTCAAGCGTCTGCGGACCAAAACCCTGGCCGATATAGCCGGAGTGTGGGGTGAGAGTCTGCCCGAGGATGTCCGCCGGGCAGTGGACGGGCTGTTTCATCTGGCGGCAAGCCCGAAAGCTGTCAGCTGGATGCAGGAGCTTGTGCAGCGTCTGCTGGACAAGTACGGGCAGCAGGAGATCGGCTTCATCCTGGCGGAGTTTACCGGTCACAGCACCGAAGAGATTAGTGCACGAATTGCAGACTGGATTTCCAGCCTGGTAGAAGCGGCGGAAGGCAAGGGCAGCACCGCCGTACAATTTTTCCGAACTCTTTTTAACACCCTTTCGAATACCGGCGCGAAAAGCCTGGCCGAGATTCTGCAGCTGGAACAGCAGCACAAACAGCGTCTGGATGATGCGCTCGGCCGTTTTATCCGCACCCTGCTGGATGAGCAGGTACCGAATATATTGGAGAGCGTTGATATCCAAACCCTGGTAGTGGACAAGATCAACAGCCTCGACATAGAAAAGGTAGAAGAGCTCATCCTAATTGTAATCCGTACTCATCTGCGCTGGATCATTCTGTTCGGGGCGCTGCTCGGTTTTCTCATCGGAACGGTGCAGGTCGGTCTGTTCAAATTCCTGTAACCGGCCCGGTTTTACCCGTTCTGATTTTACCCGCCCCGGACGACCAGCCGGCTCATTTCGGAATCACCCGGGTCTTGTCGCGTTCAATGCAGAACCAGAGCCGCGGTGGGTCGTCCGGTGAAAAAGATCTGATGTTCATGCCGTGCAGGTCGCTCTCACTGGCATGGGCCCGGACCGTGTAAGCCTGCTCCCCTTCCCGGGCCCTCTCGCCGGCGCCGCTGACACCCTCCAGAATATAGTAAGGCCCCACATACTCCAGCGATCTAAGGGCGAGGTGGAACGAAATGCACTCGCCGGCGGCCGGTGCTTCGGTACTGATAGTGGTGTGCTCCGGGCGGAAGAAGTAGAACTCGTTGCCGTTGCACTGCCCCTCGTCGCAGGGCACCAGGTTCGAGTTGCCGATAAAGCGGGCTACGAACTCGTTTTTCGGGCGGTTGTAGAGCTCCTGCGGGGTGCCGCTCTGCTCGATGCCGCCGTTCTGCATCACGACTATCCGGTCGCTCAGGCTGAGGGCCTCCTCCTGGTCGTGGGTGACGTAGATGGTGGTCAGGCCGATGCGTTTCTGAATGTTACGGATCTCCCGGCGCAGCTGCGTGCGTAGACGGGCATCCAGGGCCGACAGCGGCTCGTCCAGAAGCAGCAGGGCCGGGGAGGGGGCCACCGCCCTGGCCAGGGCCACGCGCTGCTTTTCGCCGCCGGACAGCTGTTCGGGGCGGCGTTGTGCGTAGCCCGGCAGTTCGACCAGCTCCAGCAGCTCCTCGATGCGCCGGCGTATTTCGGCCTTCGAAGCGCCCTTCTGTTTCAGCCCGTAGGCGATGTTCTCATACACCGTCATGTGGGGAAACAGCGCGTAATCCTGAAACACCAGGCCGATGTTCCGCTTCCAGGGCGGCAGAGCGGTGATGTCCTGGCGGCCCAAAAAGATATTGCCCCGGTCCGGGGCCAGGATGCCGGCAATCAGCTGCAGTCCGGTGGTCTTGCCGCAGCCGGAAGGGCCCAGCAGGCAGACCAACTCTCCTTCGGCGGCGTGGATATCCGCTTTGAAACGAAAATCTGCAAAACTGCGCTGCAGATCATGGGTGCTCAATTCCATTCACAAGGCTCCTTAGAGTTCAGTATTGCCCGATACATCGAACAGGGTAAAGGCCAGTGCGCAGACCGCCACCAGGATGGTGCCGAGGGCACAGGCTCCGAAAAAGTTGTACGAACCGATCATACGGTAGATGGCCAGCGGAATAGTTACGGTGGATGAGGAGAAGACCAGGGTGGCGTTGATCTCGCCCATCGAAATGGCAAAAGCGAAGGCCCCGGCGGCGGTGATAGCCGGCAGCATCATCGGAAACTCCACCGTACGGAAGACCTTGCCCGGCGAGGCCCCCAGCAGCATGGCCGCCTGCAGCTGGCTCGGGGGGATTTTCTTCAGCACGGAGCTGACGGTACGGGCGGCGAAGGGATAGGCTATCACCGAGTGGGCCGCCACTATCATAAAAATTCGGCCCTGGCCTAGATCCGGCAGGGCTCTGGAGACCAGAAAATAACCCAGCCCGAGGATAACCGAAGAAATGGCCATCGGCGCCATGCCGAGGGTGTCTATCACTCTTCCGAACTTTAACCGGTAGCGTACGGTCAGGTAGCTGAGAGCCGTACCCACTACCACCGCCAGTGCGGCCGCCAAAATGCCGATGAGCACGCTGTTGCGCACCGCCGGCAGGGCGATCCGGCCGAACTGCCGGGCTCCCGAGCCGAACAGCTGCCGGTACCACTCCAGGGTATACTGCAGTTCACCGGCCCGGGTCACCGGCTTTTGCAGGGAGCGCACTACTACCGCCAGCAGCGGACCGGCTACGATCAGGATCATTGCACCGATGTAGGCGATAATTCCCACATAGCCGCTGCGGGAGGGCCGGTGATAGGTGCGGGGCCGCACAGGTCCGGCGGAGAGCTCCTGATGGAAGGCCAGTTTGTTTTGAAGCTTCACATAGATACCCATAATACCCAGGGTCAAAACCAGTGC
>JAASTM010000263.1 GCA_021767325.1 Spirochaetales bacterium | reverse complement strand
TTCGATCTTGGCTATCACGCCATCATCGACGAAAACGTCACCACACACATTCCCAAGGCCTCGGTCAGCCTCTTCCGCACCCTGGAGGTTTCTGTGGCCTACGATACCCAGGACCAGTCGGAGAACTCGGACATGATCATCGGCGGCAAGCTCCAGCTCCCGATTAAACGAGCTTCGTCCATCGCTGTCGGCGGTAATGTGCAGATGCTCAAAACCAACGATAACGAAACCAACACCCAGCAGATCTATCTGTCGGCTACCTATCCCGGCGACTTCTTCAACATGCCCGCCGAGACCACCGTTGTGGTGGGCAAGAGCTTCGGCGATGCCGCCCCTGACGATGCAATCGACTTCGGCATGGGTTTCGACCTTCTGCTGTTCCCCGAAGTCTTTCAGGGCTATGTGCACTGGATCAACGACTTCTCTAACTTTTCCTACAGCCAGCAGGCCATCGGAGCCAACGCCGCCAGTCGCGGAGTATTCAACTCCGGCATACGGATCGATCTGGGCGCATCCGACGCCTTCTCGGGATTTAAATTTGTAATAGATGCAATCATTACCGATGCCCTGGACGGCAACCGGGCCTTCTCACTCGGGCTTGCTTTTGGCGCTCCATTGAACTAAGCCATACAGCAGTTTTGATTCCAAAAGCGTATGCACCCTGAGCGGCGTATGCGCTTTTTTTATTGCATCCGGCATAACTTACTCCTATACTAAGAATATGAGTACCTACGACGAAGAGTTTGACGACATCTATTCCGACGACGAAGAAAATGAAGAAAGCCAGTTTCTGATTTTTTCAGCTGCCGAAAACAAATACGCCGTTCCCGCCCTGGAAGTCCGCGAGATGCTTCCACCGCAGAAGGTGGTCCAGATTCCCGATGCCCCCCCGTGGGTTCGCGGCGTTATAAATGTACGTGGTGAAACCTTCACCTTGATCGACTTTCGCAGCCGAATCGGCGGACAGAGTATGAATGAGGTCAATGACGAGCTGCTGAGCCAGCTCGACGCCCGTGAAAGGGAACATGTTCACTGGCTCGACCAGC
Source organism: Spirochaetales bacterium (assembly GCA_021767325.1). The sequence goes on along the minus strand of JAASTM010000263.1, from coordinate 3,597 downwards.
TGGAAGCGGCAGTCGCCGAAGACGCACCGTTTGAAGGGGAAATCGACCCCCATCGCTGCAAGTTCGGCCGGTGGTACGACAACTATGTCTCCGACAACGCCGCCATCAACCTGCAGCTCAAAAAGTTCGATAAACCGCACCGTACTATTCACGAAACTGCCAGACAGGCCCTCGAACTCAAGGATGCCGGAAAACAGCAGGAAGCCGTCGACCTGATCAACGCCCGCCGCAATAATGAACTAGACCGAATGCGCACCCTCTTTCACACCTTAAAGGAACAAATCAAAACCAGCTATAAGGAAGTAGTGGTACTCATCGAAAATTCTGAGCAGCATTACGCCATTGCGGTAGACCGCGTTGAGTCGGTGGAAACACTGGAGACCGAAGACGAAGTGGGTCTGCACGGCTTTCAGAGCAGACAGGACAGCTTTGCCCGCAACGCTCAGATCGCTACCCGCAAAGGCGGCGACCAGATCGTCTACATAGTCGACACCATCTGGATTTACTCCGGCAGCGAATCCCTCGAACTTCCCAGCGTATAGTCTTATCACAGCCACAAAAAAGAGCCGCTCGAGAGTATCTCGAACAGCTCTTAAGGCATCTCCTGGGGGAGTCGAACCCCCGTTGCCGGGATGAAAACCCGGTGTCCTAACCACTAGACGAAGGAGACGTGAACAGCGGTGATATTACATAAATAACACAACTGTGTCAATATAAAAACTGAGCCGCACAGGGTTCGAACCTGTGACCCACGCCTTAAAAGGGCGTTGCTCTACCAGCTGAGCTAGCGGCCCGTGTGCTGAATGCTCGGGAAATATACCAACTTGCCGGAAAAATGTCAACCTGTCGCTTTAGGAAAAATTTCGTTAATCCAGCTATTTAAGCCCGGAACTCCAATCCTATCTGCAGGTTATACACCGGCGCCAAACCGGGCTCTGTAGACCGCTCTGTACCGAACATAGAGGCGTTCAACTGAAAATAATGCAAATCAAGACCGATCCCGGCGGCCGGCAGCCCCTGCCCAAAACCCAGCCGCACATCCAGAATCTCCATCACCGTTATCTCGGTACCCAACCCGACATGCAGCACCGGATTGTTCGCGGTCTCAGGGTACAGCCAGAAATCGAAAATGTCGGTGTAATCGAGCAGCAGCTTAATCTCACTGATGGAGTAACGGCTCAGATCGGCCTTGGGAATATACATCATGCCGAGATCCAGCTGAAACGGAATCGTATCGTACTGATTCTGAGCGATCGGTACAGCTCCCTCCAAAAAGTCAGTCACGTTATTGTAGTCGGTTGTGAGCGTCGGAGTATACACATCCCGTCCAACCAGTCCGACCGCGATCAAATCTTTCCAGTTATACCGCAGCCCTAGGTCGGCTCCAATAAAGGAGGTGAAACTAAACGGCTCGTCAATCACCGACTGGTAGTTCAAATCCATGATATCGACTACCGACACCCCGCCGTCTATCTTACCGCGGAATCCGCCCTTCAGCAGTATGCCCGCATCCAGACTATGAATATCACCGGAAAACGGCATCCGGTACGCATACCCGCCGGTGAGCACGATATCGTCCCAGGTTTCGATATTGGCCGTCAACGAATTGTCGCTGCTCAGCCGAAGGCTGCTCTGATTAAACACCCCGAATCCGAGCCCCTTTCCGATATACCCGAAGGAGAGCGGCCCCAACAGATCGAGTCCGGCATAGATCCCGTTGATCAGATCACCCAGCTGCGACAGCTCGCCGGTGGTAATAATATCGGCCATCGAAAAAACCGGCCCCTTAAGCCCCAGCGTAAGCTCGGTTATCGAAACCTCTTCCGGCGCCGTATAATAACCGGCCGGATTATTCACCAGACTGGAGAAAGCATCCGACAGCGCGGCATGCCTGCCCCCCAGGGCCGCATCCCGCGGCGAAATCAAATGAATCGGATCATTATACGCCCACACCGGCCCCGCAATGACCATACCTAAAATAATGAGCGCAAGCCCGAAAGCACATATTTTTTTTCTATATCCCATGCGAACTCCCTGTTAGCTGTAATTGAGCATTGAATCCAGATCGTTAGAATCATAACCACCCTGCTGAAGATAGTATGCCGATTGTTGAGCCCAATTTCCAGTTTTATTCGGAGTTCCCACTGCTCCTACTGAGTTGATTGCATCAGAAAAACTAGTCGCATCCGGGCTAGCGATTCCATCATCAACTGCAGAAAGTAGACTCGCTGCAGCTACAGTAAGGTATTCTTCCGAAGTGACCTCAGCAGCAGTACCTGAATCATTGGTTGCAGCTGCCATTTTCGCTACTGCATTATCCAGCATATCAGCATTGACATTCCCAAGATAGTCTGTAATCTCCCCAGTACCACCCGATTCTAGGTCGTTTAAAGCCTGCTCAACTGCCTCATTAATCCCCGAAGCACCTATCGCCAGCTTGGAAGCCAACAGTTGCACATCCGGGTCAGTATTGTCTTTAATAGCATCGTAGGCATCCGACATAGCTTTTTGATCACCGCTGCCAAGCACACTCTGGGCATATGCGATTCTTTGGGCTTCTGGCAGATTGGAAGGATCGCGCTGGGCCCATGACATCACACTGTAAGTGAAAAACTGTTCGCAGGAAATGCTCAACATAGGAAGGATAAGAAGTAGTAACGTGACTTTTAGTATGTTAGAGAGGGCTCTGCCCTCACGATTTCTATTTATCATAGTTCCCTCCTGTTTCTATTTCGGCGCGGCGCCTTATTAGCTTTAATTTCGAGGTACTGCCGTACCGGAAATGAAAAAGGCGGGCTGAATAACCCGCCCGCCTTTAAGTATAGTCAATTTAGAAACGAATTGCAGCTTCTACCGTGAAGCCCTCATTCGGCTTCACCCCGGCGTAGCGGCCCATCTCCCGGGTAAAATAGGATGCGTTGATATCCATAAACAGCAGCTTGGCCCCTATACCGAACGTAGCGTATCCCTGGTTGATACCGGTGCGGAGTTTGATGAAGCGCAGCACCTTGGCTTCCATACCCATATGAACTCCGGTGAAGAAGGAATCTTCCTTTGCATCGGTTCCTTCATAGTGAGTTTTTCGATATTCAGCGTGAAACACCGGATCGAACAGCCATGCCGGCAACAAGAACCCGTCGGGATCATAACCGATACCGTAGCTGGTTACCATCGGAATAACATAGGTGTCATCTATTGCAGTACCACTGCCGTCAAAAGCCATAATCTGATCCAAATTGTCAGCAGTATTGAGTTTGTAGCTCAATTCGGTTCCACCGATATCGCGAGCGGCAAAACCGAAAGACCAGTTGCCGAGTTCGACAATCGTGCCTAAGTCGAATCCGAGTCCAGACCCTGAATACACATCAAAACTCATCGAATCGCCGGTGTCGGTTGCCGCACTGGCAAAGTCGACAATCGCAACATCGCGAGCTTCTGCCCGCAGCATGTACCGCAGATCACCACCTACATAGGCAGTCAGGGGTCCGAGTTCCAGCGGGAATGCGAGCCCGCCGATAACGGACCAATCGTAGACCGCATCTATAGAAGTACCGAGGGCAGTCTCACCACGACCGTAAAAATCCATATTGCCGACCA
>JAASTM010000262.1 GCA_021767325.1 Spirochaetales bacterium | reverse complement strand
GGTTGTGGGCATCCCTTGGCGGTGCCGATGATCATACCGAACATGTCTTCCGCCAACATCGGAATCGATTTGAACCTCTCCGGACCCAATCTGGGGGTTGCCAGTGCATGCTCTTCAGGGGCGCACGCTCTGGCGATGGCGGCACTCGTACTGCGCAGCGGCGGCGCAGATGTCATGCTGGCCGGCGGAGCCGAAGCTGCCATCTCACCGCTCACGGTGAACGCATACGGCTGCATGGGGGTCTTAACCGGACGCAACGATGACCCACAGGCTGCCTCCCGTCCGTTCGATGCGGAGAGAGACGGATTTCTCATCGGTGAAGGGGCGGCTGTACTGGTCTTAGAGCGGGAGGAGCACGCCAAGCGGCGCGGGGCGGAAATACTTGCGTATCTGGCCGGCGGCGGAATGACCTCTGATGCGTATAGTGTGGCGATTCCGGAGCCGGAAGGTAAATGGGCTGCTTCGGCGGTAGAGCTTGCACTGAATGACGGCGGTCTAAACAGGCAGGATATCGGCTATATCAATGCCCACGGCACGTCCACCCCGGCCAACGACAAAATCGAAACCCGGGCGATGAAGCTGGCCTTCGGTCAAGATGCCTACAAAATACCGATGAGTTCGAACAAGTCGATGGTCGGACACACGCTCGGCGCCGCGGGAGCGGTTGAGGCTGCAGCTACCGTCCTTGCCTTGAGAGAGGGGATCCTGCCGCCGACTATAAATTATCACAGCAAGGATCCGGAATGTGATCTCGATTACATACCGAATCAAGCCCGGGAGAAACGGATAAGCGCAGCCATCTCTAATTCATTCGGATTCGGAGGACAAAACTGCGTGTTGGCCTTCACACACCCCGCATTTACACAATAAATAACTAATTTACTGTATTCAAAATGAACAAAAAGGTTTACCATACCCGGTGTCGGTCACGGGCCGACACCGGGGAGCCGCTACAGGATTAGCCTGCGCTGCCCCAGTTAATCTCATCTAAAAGGAACACCCTATGACCGAATTGAGCTATGAGCACTTTATATCGCTGCTGCATAAAATCAAGATGAAACTGCCGCGCTTTGAACTGCCCAAACTGAGGATTCAGGATGTAACCGCCCGGCTGCCGATAGTGCAGGGGGGCATGGGCGTAGGCATTTCTCTGTCAGGTCTTGCCTCCGCGGTTGCAGAGAGCGGTGGCATCGGAGTGATTGCGGCCAACGGGATCGGCATGACAGAGCCTGACTATTTCAAGGACGGGCGCTCGGCCAATATCCGGGCCTTACGCAAGGAAATCAGAAAGGCCCGGGAGAAAACCGATGGAATAATCGGTGTAAACATAATGGTTGCCCTGAATGATTTCCACGAACTCCTCGACACTGCAATTGAAGAGAAGGTTGACCTGATCATTATCGGGGCCGGCCTGCCGATCAAAAATATCCCTGTCGAGAAGATGCGGGCGAACAATGTGAAGATCGCCCCGATTGTAAGTACCGAACGGGCCGCAGCCCTCATCTTCAAAATGTGGAAGCGCATTTATAAGGACGTTCCCGATGCGGTTATTGTCGAGGGCCCGCAGGCCGGCGGACATCTGGGAGTGCCGGAAGAGGAGATAGACGATGCGGCGTACAAAATTGAGAACGTGGTACCGCAGGTGAATGAGGCACTTGTCCCCTTCAAGGCCGAGTTTGAAAAGGAGATTCCGGTTATTGCCGGTGGGGGTATATTTACCGGCCGGGATATCTACAAAATCATGCGTGTGGGTGCAGATGCGGTTCAGATGGGCACCCGCTTTGTGGCCACCGACGAGTGTGATGCGGACATACGCTTCAAAGAGGCCTATGTAGCTTCGCGTGCAGAAGACATCGGAATTATCAAGAGCCCCGTCGGTCTGCCGGGCCGGGCGATCATCAACAGCTTTTTGTCAAAGGCTGCCACCGAGAAGCAGCCCTTCAAATGTCCCTGGCGCTGCCTGGCCGGATGCAAGGCCGATGACGCTAATTACTGTATTTCGATTGCCCTGAACAACGCCCGTAAGGGAAGGCTCGAACGCGGCTTTGCCTTCGTCGGAACAAATGCCCATCGGGTGGAAAAGATTGTCCCGGTGGCGGCTTTAGTGGCTGAACTCGAACACGGTTACCTTAAGGCCATGTTTGAAGCCGCCAAGGAAAGGGCGTTTGATCTGTTCGAACACATCCGCACCTTGAGAGAAGAGTATTCACAGGTAGAAAAACGGCTGGCTGAGATCAACCGGACTGTGCGAGAAGGCGGTCCGGCTGCAGTGCGTCAGGAGTACAAAAAGGCTGCTGCCCGGCTGGCCGAACTGCGGGTAAGACTGTCCGAGAAGGTCTCTGAAACCTATTCCGTGCTGAAAGAGGCTCAAGCCGGAGCTGGGGCGTGAAAACTGCTGTTCAAAAGCTCTCTCTTTTCGATATAATGAGCTGATAATTCATGTGCACATGAGGAGCAGCATCGGGATGATCAGCCGTGATATTGAAGTGAGGCCACTCAAAGGGGATAGAGCGGATAATCGCGCCTTTATTGAGTTTCCGAAAAAACTGTACCGAAGTAGTCAGTTCTATGTTCCCTTTTTTGATATCGATATGCGTGCTTTACTGAAAAAGCGGCACCCCTTCTTTCTGCATTCGGACGGTGACTGGCTGCTGGTGCGGCGCGGCGATGCGGTCGTGGGCCGCGCTCTGGTGACCGAGAACCGGCGGTATAACGACTACCATAAGACTAATTTTGCCTTTTTCGACTATTTCGACCTGATCGATGACCAGGCGGCCGCAGATGCCTTGGTCTCGTATATGTCTGATTGGGCCCGCCGGCGCGGCTGCGATGCGTTGGTTGGGCCGATGCTAACCGGTGGAGCCAGCGGGGCCGGCATACTGGTGGAAGGGTTTGAACAACAGCCCGCCATGACCATGATGCGCTACAATTATCCCTACTACCGGACTCTCCTGGAGAATGCAGGTTTCGAAAAGTATGTCGATCTACACTCGTTTTCTATACCTCCCGAAAGATTTACCCTGTCAGAACGGATTGCCCGGCTTGCCGATACGGTGCTGAAACGGGGTCGTTTCAAAGTAATGCGGTTCAGAACAAAAGCCGACATCCGGCGGGTCGTCGAGGATATTAAAAAACTCTACGCCACGACCCTCAGCCATCATGTGGAGGATTATCCGCTCAGCGAAGAGGAACTCAATCAGGTAAAGAAGGAGCTCCTGACCGTTGCCGATCCCGACCTGATCTCACTGCTGACCTACGATGACCAAATTATCGGCTATGCCTTCGGCTTTGCAGATATTACCGGCGCATTACGGGAAAACCGCGGTCGCCTGGGACCGGGGGCTATCCTGCGAATTCTGCGGGCAACCCGCAAGACAAAGAAAATACTGTTCAACGGCATAGGGATTTTACCGGAATACCAGGGGCTGGGCGGAAACGCCCTGCTGTACCGCGAGCTCGAACGCATGGTACACGCGCGCGGATTTACTACCGTGGAGCTGGTACAGATCTCTGAGAAAACGGAACTGATGTTGAGTGATGCCGGAAGTTTAGGTGCTGAGCCGTATAAAGTGCACCGGATATATACGCGTAAACTCTGAAATTAACTGCGCACCTGCGCCAGCATGGATACCTGCGAGTTGGTACAATATGCCGCGCGTCCTTCGAACTCCCCCTCACAATCGAATATCGATTGAAGGTTCTCCGATATCCTCTGCCATACTTTTCTCGATATCGATACTGTGCCCGGAGAAGTGAAGGATTTCTCCAGATGAGCGGCGTAGTTGATTGTCTCTGAAACGATTTGGCCGGTGTTCTGCACGAACTTCAGGTTGCCCGTATCGAGTCCGATCCTAAGAGAAATCGGCTCTTCTATGGGCATGCTGGGATCGACATTAAAAACCGACAGCACATTTTGCAGTTCCAGGGCAAACAGAACCGCCCGGGTGGGGTGGTCTTTGAAGGTAAAGGCAACTAGTCCGCCGTCTCCCGACCAACTCCATATGCGGCCGTCGTATACCGGCAATATCCTCCTCAGAAGATTCCAGAACTTTGCATACACCTTCTCTATTTTTCGCATGCCGTATTTCTTCACGAGCTCCGAATTGCCGACTATATCGATGCTGGCAACCGTTACCTCGTAGTTTTTTCCATCCCGCAGGGCTCCCCAGTTAGGCAGATCTTCCGGATCTTCTTTGAGCCTTTTAATCTTTCTCTTTTTATAGTCATATAAGTACCCTGAGGATACCAAATCCTTCATGAACGCTTCGATTCCGTCAAAGTTGACGGTTTTTCCCAGTAAATCGCTTCCGTCGAGCTCAATCAGGCATTTGATGAGCTCTTCATCCTTTTTTCGGTTCAGGCATTCATCTATCAGTGCCTCGGCGGCCCGCCGGCGGGGAATGGTGATATGTTCATCAATCCCGAGCTTTTCATGTGAATTGTAACGTTTGAGTAACATTCTGCCAATTTCATCGATTTGATTCGGCTTCAAGTGTTTTGTAAGCATCTCGGTCATGTCGTTTATCAAAACCGGATCAAGCATAAGTGTCTCCTATCAGCTGCATTGAAAGTATAATAGCACCAATAGGTAAAATATAAAAGTGATTGTTAAAATGTAAATGTTAATTGGCCCGCTTTTATTGCTT
>JAASTM010000261.1 GCA_021767325.1 Spirochaetales bacterium | reverse complement strand
CTTTCAAAAGCTGGAAGGGATTAAACCGGATTCCATGCTCTCGCAGTACAGCGGCGCCGCCACCATCTTCGGAGCAACCGGCGGGGTAATGGAAGCTGCGTTGCGAACTGCCTACGAACTGAAAACCGGCCAGCCTCTGGATCAAATCGACTTCACCCCCGTACGCGGGCTGGCTGATACCAAAACTGCGGCCGTACCGGTGAGCGGCACAGAAATCAGGGTTGCCGTAGTCCACGGCCTTTCGAATGCCCGGGAAATCCTGAGTACAGTTCGCGATGAGCTCAAAGCCGGCAAGGAACCGTCTTACCACTTTATCGAGGTTATGGCCTGTCGCGGGGGCTGTGTCGGAGGAGGCGGTCAGCCAATAGAAAACTCACTCTACCAGCGATTTAAACGGGCCAATGGACTCTATACTGAAGATGCGGGCTTGCCGTTACGCAAGTCACATGAAAACCCCGAAGTAGCTGCTCTGTATGAAAAATATCTCAAGAACCCCGGAGGAGAGAAGTCACACCATCTGCTGCACACACATTATCACCAGCGCGACCGGCACGCTGTGTAGGAGGAAGAATAGAAAGGCGGCATTTCGGAACTCAATTTACGAACCAGAGGTTTCAGCTGTGAGGTGAGATCTTCCAAGCGGTCCAGATTGTGCGGGAATGCATAGATGAAAAAACCTCGTATTACCGAAGAACTCGGATCGGAGTGCCCGCTCTGATCCGGTGAAAAGCCCGACATCCCCAACTCATCGCGCAGTACCGGCTGAATTGAATAGCGGGAGAAGCTGATAAACTCCTCTAAAGCTTCGACCCCGGACTCGAGTATATGGGTATCCCGCTCGAACAAATCGTGCAGCTGTACCATTTGCCGTATCTGACGCAATACTGAAGAGGAAAACGACATCTTTTCCAGCAAATTGAGAAACCAACCCTTATCAAAATGGTTGTAGAACAGGGTGCGAACAGCCTCGATCAGAAATAGAATACGTTGCGTATCCTCATTCGCCGTAACCTGAGACAGAATTCCACTGCCGCCGTGTGTCTGCGCTTCCATTACACCTAATATCGGCCTCTTCCAAGGTATAGTTTACCTGCGGGTCACCCGTTTTATCGCTTTCTGAAACACAACATTATTCGGAATATGCAGTTCATTCTCATTCTCATCGTGCAGGGTGACGAAAAACAGGCCGATATCGGCTACAGTACCGTGCCACTCCTCAGGCATCACAGTAATATCGTCGTTGATTTTAAATGGGTTGGTGAAAAAGAGAATAAACCCAGCCATAATATTGCTGAGAATACTCCACACTGCGACCAGGCCGATCGCAATAATACCTAATATACCGGAGATAAATACCCACACGTTTTTTAAGCCAAGGCCCCACAGATATACAAGCAGAAAAGTGGTAATCAGCCATATTAAAAAGCTCTTCATCTTGTGCAGTGCTGCACCGCGAGACCGTTTGATGTTTTGAATTCGGATAAACTTGTCAATGGCGCGCCTGAGCAGTCGTTGAATGAACTGCGATACTACCAATACACCCAGGGTAATCGCAATTTTAACTACAAGTGTCATGTTTCCTCCTCATTATATAAATGTAAACAGAGAGGTCCGCCCGTCAAGCCGCTACAGCCGCAGGGTGAATTTGAATTCTGCCGCTAAATTTCCTATCTTGAATTTACATGCTGAAAGAAGCGTGGTTTTGTAGGGAAAGGAGTGAGCATGTATACATTAGTATTTTTAGGATTAATAGCTATCAGCGGATTGATTCTGTTTCGCGGAATTCATTCCGGCAAGAAGCGGAATATCATTTTGGGAGCCTCCCTGGCGGTGGCAACCCTTCTATTCTTCTGGTTCATGGGATTCTGGGCCGAAAAACTCTGGTTCGATTCGCTCGGCTACGTGAACCGTTTCTGGGAAGAGATCATAATCAAGGTTGTTTCCGGATTGATCGGTTTGGCAATCGGGGTGGGAGTACTGCTGCCGTTTGCACTTACGGTTCAAATACCGAAAGAGAGCGGTTTACCACGCAAAACCCTGCGCCTGATTCCGCTTTTTTTAGGCGGTTTAATCGGCATTACTAAAGGCATCGGCAACTGGGATACAATATTCAAGTTCCTGTATCAGCATAGCACCGACATCAGAGAGCCAATTCTCGGCATGGATGCCGGCTTCTATATGTTCAGTTTACCGTTTTTTGAGGTGATCTATTCACTGCTGTTCATACTCTCGATTATCGCAGTAATACTCACCTTTCTCCCGCTCTACGCTCACACACAGCAGGGACTCAGCAGGTATTTCGGCGGGAAAAACGGAGCCAGGGACGTTACTCCGGATGAGGAAGAGCAAGCCCAGGCTGAAAAGTCACAGAGGGGCGGAGGTCTGTTTCTATCTGCAGTAAGCCTATTCTTTGTCCTGCTGGCCGTTGGTAAACTCCTCGACCGGTATCGTCTGCTGCTCGATACCGGCGGCATTACCGTCGGTCCGGGCTGGACGGATGCCAATATTCGCATGCCGATGCTTATGGTCGCGGCAATCATTGTACTGATAGGGGCAGTTTTACTGTGGATCCCGGCCTTGCGCCGTAAGATCGGGAAACCCTTCGGCAAATTATTCTCCAATATGCTGCATCCCCAGGTAACCGGGGCCGGCTCAATCCTGGTTATTATCTTGGTACTGTGGTTTCTGATACTTAATGTAGTCCCGGGACTGTTTCAATCCTTGAAGGTAACTCCCAACGAGATAACCATGGAAAAACCGTATCTCGAAAACAACATCGAGCTTACCCGCCACGGCTTTAATTTGATGAATATCACCGAGAAAGAGTTTCCGGTCAGTCAGGAGTTCAACCGGCAGATAGTGAAGAACAATCAGGGCACCATTTCTAATGTTCGTTTGTGGGACTGGCAAGCTCTTGATTCCGTATATAAGCAGTTTCAGGAAATCAGACTCTACTATGAGTTCCGCGACATTGATATCGACCGCTACCACATCAACAACGACTACAAGTCGGTCATGGTTTCCGCCCGTGAAATGGAAACCGGCAATCTGCCGCCGAAAAGCCAGACTTTCGTAAACAAACGCTTCAAATACACCCACGGCTACGGTATCACTATGAACACGGTCAATGATTTCACCGAGTCAGGACTTCCGAATCTGCTGATAAAGGATATCCCTCCTAAGAGTGAGTACGAATCGTTGGAGGTGTCCCGGCCGGAGATTTATTATGGAGAAATGACGGATGGATACGTAATTACTAACAGCCGGGTCCAAGAGTTCGATTATCCGAGCGGAGATGAAAATGAGTATGTCAGATATGCCGGAAGCGGCGGAGTTGAGGTGAGCAACTTCTTCCGCAAGCTCATTTTCGGTTACAAGTTCGGCGGAACCAAGTTCCTCTTTTCCGGATATACCGATAAGGACAGCCGGGTCATGTTTTACCGTGACGTTCTGGAACGGGTCAACCGGGCAGCCCCTTTTCTCACCTTTGACCGCGACCCGTATATAGTACTCATAGATGGGGAGTTGCGCTGGATCGTCGAGGGCTACACCACTTCCACCAACTTTCCGTACAGCGAATATTACACGGCCGGGGCTGTCGGCGCATCCCGAATTGCAGAGCGTCGGCGTGGTGCCGAAGAGCGACTCACAGGGCAGATCAATTACATCCGCAACTCCGTAAAAGCGGTCGTAAACCCGTATAACGGCGACATCGATATGTATATCTACGACGAGAGCGATGCTATTATCAAAGTATGGAATCGGATATTCCCCGGTTTGTTTAAGAATAAGTCCGAAATGCCGACTGCGATCAAACAGCACGTCCGCTATCCGGCCAACTACCTCATGCTGCAGGGCGAGGTCTATGCCAAATACCATATGACCGATCCAGCAGTATTCTACAATCAGGAGGATCTATGGGTCAGGGCAACTGAAAAGTACTACAATGATGTACAGGAAGTAAAACCGTATTACATAATGTGGGAACGCCCCGGGTCGAGCGAGCCGGAGTTCATTGTTATGATGCCCTTCACCCCGAAAAACCGTCAGGTACTCATCGGCTGGATTGCCGGGGCCAGCGATCCTGAGCACTATGGCGAGTTTATCGCCTACAAATTCCCGAAGGACAAACGTGTACTCGGTACACAACAGGTCGAAACCAAGATCGACCAGAACAGTTATCTGTCCAGTCAGCTCTCATTATGGAACCAGCAGGGCTCAAATGTAATCAGAGGCAACGTATTGGCAATACCGATCGACAACACCATGCTCTATGTGGAACCGATCTATCTGCAGGCGGAAACCGCCGCATATCCGGAACTGCGCATGGTGGTGGTAATGCATAACGACAATATCTCATATGCCGAGACTTTCGATCAGGCACTGAAAGGTCTCTATTCACCGGAAACCGGCCCGCAGAAGCTCAACAAGGACATTGTGTCGCAGTTTACCCAGCAGCAGGACCAGGGGGGACAAGCCGCGGCTGCCGGGCAGACAGGCGCTGCAGAGCAGCCAACTCAGCCTTCTGCCGGAGCAGCCGAACTGCCGGAAGGAATGGAGCAGCTCATCCGGAGCGCCAACAACGCCTTCGATACCTACTTCGAACTGCTCGGAGAGAAGCGATTCGGCGAAGCTGCGCAGGAGCTGGACCGGCTCGGCCGGGTG
>JAASTM010000260.1 GCA_021767325.1 Spirochaetales bacterium | reverse complement strand
TCACCGGCGTGAGCCGCTTCAATGGCCGCGTTCATCGAGAGGAGATTGGTCTGATCGGCCACACCGGCGATGATGTCGTTGATCTCCAGCAATGAGGACATCTCCACATTAGCAGACTGAAAGGACTGATTGGTCTCCTCCAGCGCCTTCAACCCCCCATCAACTACCTCCAAGAGTTTATCACTCGATTGCTTGCGCTTTTTAGTGATATCAGCCACTGAATCGAGAGAGGCCGACATTTCATTGACTGCGGCGGTGGACTCGAGCACTACACTGTTCTGATCATCTACCTGAGCGTGAAAATCGGAGACTCGCTCGGTGGTGGAGGCGATCGAAGCGAGAGCGTTTTTCATATTATCCCGCAGATTGATAATACTGTTCTCGAGCACCTGGATCTGAGAACGTATCTGGGCTACACTTTCCTGCACATGCTTGTGGTCGCTCTCCACCGATTTGGAGGAGTCGAGAGATGACTTTGCATTGTTGCTGATCTGTACTACCTCATTCAAAGTGTCAGTCGCCTGCTGGTTAGAGGCTTCTACGCTCTGCATTGCCCGCCGGCTGGAAGCCGATACCAGCACGGCAAATGCGGAGATGAGAAGATAAATTACGATAGCTACGATGAGCTGCTCATTGACCGAGACTTCACCCCGCGCCGATATTACAGGCACAATTTTGAGAAAAGTAACCGAAACGATGGTAGCCAGACCGATCAGCGCAACTACGGCGGTGTACCACTCCGATTCGCTCATCGCCAACGAAAGCAACAGGGGCGGCATTACGTACACTGCCACAGTGTAGATTTGAAAACGGCTTTCGGCTTGAATGAAGAAAGAAAGGGCTACCACTGCCAGAGTGGCCACTGCCAGCGGTACCAGGCTGGCAAATTGGAAATGCCCTTTGTAGAGCATCCCAATGGAGACGATCATCGTGAGGATGATAAGGCTTTCGATTCCGGCATTGAGAAAATCGCCACCGAGTACATCGTTGACAAGCACCAGCGGCAGCAACAATGCAATCGTCGCCAGTACGAACAGTACCTGCGGCGCCTTCGTTCTTATGACTATACCGCTGTCGGCATAGATCTTGCGTAATTTCTTCATTTGGTACACTCCTTCAATGAGTGCTGTAACGGGGAGTTTATCATCTCAATGGGGGTCACAGTATCATACAGCAAGAATTTTACTAACCTTATTAAAGCTGATAACAATGTTGGTTAGTTACTCCATGTAAATATATTTAATCATATATAATTATTCAATAAGTAAAAGACCAATTCTGAGATTTTTTTAAAATATTTTTGTAACTTTTACACAAAAATTTTATTATTTTGGAGCTATTTAAAGCATCAAAATTGATTTGAACATACCAATTACAGTTTTCAGGCCATTTGATAGTTCTTTTTTATTTTCCAGACTTGACCATCCGGTTGGGCGCTGCTATATTAGATTTATAGACCGAACGTTCTATAGAATTTTGGAGTAAGAAGAATGAGTTCACAGTCGGATACAAGAACACGGATTCTGGAAGCCGCCGAAATCCTCTTTTCCGAGAAGGGGTTCTCCGGTACCGGAATAGATGAAATTGCCAAACGGGCGGAGATAACCAAGTCGGTCATCTATTACCACTTCAAAAACAAGGAAGATATACTGCAGCAAATGTTCCGCCGCTTTGCCGATCTTGCATTCGCACAAAAGGCTCAGATGGGCGGACAGTTCTTCAACGGGCAAGCCGATATACGCGACATGGCACAGAGACTTTTGGACCTGCTCGACATGAAAACCGTACAGCGTTTGTCAAAGATACTCATGATGGAAGCGATTAAAGGCAACGACCGCGGCCTGCTGTACGAACTCTGGGAGCGGAACATAGATCTCTTGTATGATAATTTCAGCCATTTGCTGAATCCGGAAATGCGGGCAAATCGTTCACAAATGCAGTTCGAGACATTTTTCTTCGGGATGGTCCCGATGCTCGCCTTCAATGTGTTTCGCCTGCAATGGGAACAGCGGTACGAACTCAGCCAAACCGAACTGAAAGAGATGTTCATCGAAACACTTACCAATTATTTTGAACTGGCTATTAAACCACGCATCTGGAACACCGCGGCGATTGAGCAGATGCGCGAACAAAAAGGGCATTCAATTGAATACAAAAGCGAAGGCGAGATGTAATACAGCTGCGGCACATGCCATGCCACTTTTTTATGGTAACTATTAGACCGAACGTTCGATCATTTGACTGAAGAATTGACCGAACGTTCGATAAATTACATAAACAGGAGGAGAATATGAAACAGAGTAATCGCGAAATGCGGTGGATGGATGCAACGGCCGGCTTCGTGGTGCGTTACAAAAAGATCATCCCATTGGGTGCCCTGGTGCTGATTGTACTCAGCATCTTTGCCGCCGGGAGAATCCGGATCAAAACGGAATTCAAGGACCTGCTGCCGAATGACAATCCCAAAATCGAAAGCTACCAGGAGGTTAATGACCGCTTCAGCGGAGGCGAGAAGATCATAGTGGTAGTCGAAGGCATGCATCGTGAAGAAATGCAGCAGGCTGCCGACGAGTTCGCCCGGCGCATACGCAGCGACCAGCAGCTCATGAGTTACGTCCGGACCTTGAACGTAAAGGCTGACCGCCAGTTCATTGAGCAGTGGGGCCTGCTGCTGCAGGAAGCCGAGGATCTGGAGCGGTCGCAGGAGTTGTACCATAGCGGGAACCTGCTCGATTTTGTCCGCAGCCTGAATAACTCGATGGAGGCGGAATATCTCGATTCCGATCCTGATGAGAATTTGTCTAACAGTGCACAGGAGCTGGAAACGGTCGATCTGTTCAGTTCGATTGAGCAATTCACCGTGGGGCTGCACGACTACCTTGCCGGCGAAACAGATGCCCAGGCAGTCAGCGATACGGCGAGTAGCACAGAGGCCGGGCGCGAGTTGGCCGAAAGCTTTCTGCTCGGTCAGGAGTACGGATTCAGCTGGGACAACTCTATGCTGCTGTTCACTATCTCTCCAAATGTGACGGTGGTGGACATCGAGGAGGGGCTGCGTCTGATGGAGATGGTCAAACGCCACGGCCGGGCGGTCGAAGCCGAATTTCCGGGTGTGCAGATCGGTTATACCGGTGGAGTGGCGATAAACGCCGACGAGATGGAGTACATGGGCTTCGATATGGTGGTGCCGGCGCTGGTGGCACTGGCCCTCATACTGCTGCTGTTCGTTGTCTCCTTTCGGGAAGCGCGATTGATAATCCTGGCGGGCATCACCCTGCTGGCCGGAATAATTGTGAACTACGGCCTGATCGGCATTACAGTACAGGTAATTACTACCATCACAAGTTTTATGGCAACACTGTTGATCGGCCTGGGGATCGACTATGGCATTCAGATACTAGGCAACTACGGCAGTTTCCGGTCCGAAGGGCTGGAGCCCGAAGAGGCTCTCCGCCAGACTTATCGCCGCGCCGGGATGGGAACCCTGCTGGCCGCAATCACTACTGCGACGGGATTCTTTGTAATGGCCTTTACCGGATCGAAAGCGTTCGCTCAGTTCGGTCTGACCGCAGGTTTGGGGATCCTGGCCTGTTTTGCCGCCATGTTTTTCCTGCTGCCGAGCCTGCTGCTGCTGTTCGGCGGGCGAAAAACCGCTACAGATACACTCAACAGCCGGCGCCGGCTCGAGTATGCCTTTCTCCCGGAGGCGGCCCGCAGCCTGGCGGCTCGACGGGTAATGGTCATTATTGCCGCAGTGCTGTTGACCCTCGGCTTCGGCTATTCGGCGGTTACGCGGATGGCCTTCGAAACCGATCTGATGAATCTGGAACCCCAGGAGATGCCCTCCATCATTACCTACCGCAAGATCATGGACACCTTTCAACTGAACCCTTTCACCAGTTTTGTGGTTGCTGATTCTCCGGCGGAAGCACGCACATTTACCGACCGCTTGGAAAGTGAATCGGTAGTGGCCCGCGTCGAATCGGTGGCCCAGCTGCTGCCGTCCCCGGAAGAGCAGGACGAGCGGCTGGAAGTGATCAGGAAGTTGCGGGGGCAGTCTGCCGATTACCGGCCGCGCAGTTATACAAACGCCGAGGTAGAGGAGCTGGCCTACGAGATACAGCGCTTCGAGTGGAATGTGATCGAAATCGGTCAGCTGTCGATTGCCGGATTGGGGGAGGACAACCTGATCGTAAAGAAGCGCAACCGGATGGTACACGAGGTGCTGGGCGCCGAGGTGGGCGAACCGGGCCGGGAGATCTTTCAGAAGCTGATAAGCGAGCTCGAAGCTGACCCGCAGGGGGCAGCGGAAAAGTTGACCCGCTTAGACCGAACGTTCAGCCAAGAATACCGGAAGATCGTCGATACAATGCTGCAGGCAGACCGCCGCATCAGGGTAGACGACCTGCCGCGCTCGCTCTACCGCGAATATTTCGATGAAACCGGCACGAAGAATCTGGTGACCATCTATCCGGTGCCGACAGTAATGGACCACATCGAGAACATCCGCCACTTCAACCGTGAGATGGGAGAGATTTCACCCCACATTACCGGCACTACTCAGTTTCTGGTGGAGTGGATCAACGAGGTGTTTCAGAGCTCCCGCAACGCCGCCCTGCTGATCTTCGGAGTGGTGTTCCTGATGATGCTGGTGAACTTTCGCTC
>JAASTM010000259.1 GCA_021767325.1 Spirochaetales bacterium | reverse complement strand
TCGGTGAGGTTGTGGAAATCCGCTGGGCGCAGCATTCCCGTCCGCAGTTTTTCTGAATTGATGCGGGCTTCACTCGACAATAGACGCTGCATGAGGGCCATATCCGCCATTTCGAGGGTGAAGAACCCGATCGGTACTTTCCGGTGGATTGCCATGTTGGCCGCCATAGTCAGTGCGAAGGCTGTTTTACCGACGGACGGACGGGCACCGATTACAATAAACTCGGAGTTCTGAAAACCGCTGGTCATGTTGTCCAGGTCGGAAAAACCGCTGGGAACCCCGGTATAACTGTCTTTAGTATGATATAACTTTTCAATCGCCTCGATAGTTTCGGCGATGATATCGTGAACACCACGGTACGAGTCGGTATGCTGACTGTCGGTTATCTCGAAGATCTTCTGTTCGGCTTCCTCGATCAGCACCCTGGTTTCTAGACCCTCGTCGTAGGCCTGCGAAACCAGGCCGCCGGAAATCTTGAGTAGTTGCCGGCGTACACTGCGGTCTTTAACAATTTTTGCATAGTACCCAACATTTGCACTGGTGGGCACCTCATCGGTGAGAGATGAGACATAGGTAGTACCACCGACCGCTTCCAGCTCACCGCCGGCACTGAGCCGGTCGGTAAGGGAAATCAGGTCGATGGTTTCCCCACGATTAAAAAGATCAATAATCGCCTTAAATATTTTCTGATGCGAATTGGAATAGAAATCGTTGGTCCGCAAATGGCGCAGAACCGTTGAAATCACATCGCCATCGAGCAGCACCGCCCCGAGAGTAGCCCGCTCGGCTTCAATATTGTGAGGCGGTATCTTTCCCTGATTAGTAAGGGAATTCATAAGGCAACTCTTTTCAATCTATTACTCTTCTTTTTCAGCTTCCTGCTCTATCTCTTCGGACACCGCCTCTTCAGCTGCAGCCTCCTCAGGAGTTTTTTCCTCAGCAGGTGCTTCGGAAGGTGCTTCAGCGGAAGCCTCCACGGCCGCAGTTTCCCCCGCCGCCGGCGCTTCAGCCGGTTCTGCTTCAGCAGGCGCGGCTTCTGCAGGTTTGGCCTCGGCAGTCTTTTCCGCGGCCGGCTTCTCCGGGGGCTGCTCCATACCGCTCTGGCTTACAACCTTCAGTTTCAGCTCGGCTTCGTTGTTGTCATATAGCTTCACTTTGACCGGATAGGTTCCAACCATTTTTATAGTGTGGCTCTTGAAATCGATCTTCTTTTTCTCGACTTCGATTCCCTCTTTCTGCAGCTCTTCGACAATCATGGTACTTGTCACAGACCCGAACAACTTACCGCTTTGGCCGGCATTCATCTTGATGACGACCTCTTTTCCGTCAAGCCGCTCTTTCAGGCTGAGGGCCTGCTGACGCTTATCTTCTTTTCGTTTTTCGATGGCCGCCCGGCGGCTCTCGAAGTTTGCAATATTTTCTTTGGTATAAGGAAACGCCAACTTTTTAGGAAACAGGTAGTTGCGTGCATAGCCGCGGGCTACATCGCAGACATCTCCCTCTTCACCAAGGTTGTACACATCCTCGTTTAATATGATTTTCATTTTTCTCTCCTTACCAGAAAGTTTTATGAGCCCTCTGTCGCAGAGTGGTCGGCTCTATAGTGGATCCAGTATTCCGAGAGGCCTAACAGCGGCACTCCAACAATCAATACCAGGTTCAACCGGGGGGTCAGCAGTATAATCACCGCCGAAACGGTAACCAGAATCTGTAACAATTTCGACACCCCGTGTTGCTGGAACAGAGATTTCAGTATCCCTATTCCCTGCATCGCATATATGCTCAGCAGAATCATACCGTAGTTCCAAAACAGGAACCCTATATACGGGATTCCCGCCACTACATCCAGCAGTACCCCGAACCAGGCCGCAATTATCGGCCACAACAGTATCTCAGGTACGGTAAACTTAACCAGATCGTACGGCATTCGTCCCATACTTCGTCTGTATATCCCGTAGGAGAGCGCCCAGCACGCAGTCAGCATCAAAAAATAACTGAATATATAGTGCCGTACAAACACTTCCGATATCAGATTGTAAAGGCTCTCGGCATCCATTGCAGAAAACAGCATCGCGCCGCTTCCCTCGGCTGTATTTGCTCCCAGACTCTGCTGAAAAGCATCCAGCACCAGTTTGACCTGCTGTTGAAGGAACTCCATCACCTCTTGATTGCCGGAGTAGACTCCAGCGATGGGTACACTCAACAACAGGACCACTCCGGTTGCTGTGAGCAGCCGGTAGAGCATCCTTCCGCGGCCCCAGAACAGAACCCCGACTCCTAAAATCAGAGCCAGGGGATACGCCGCTTCCATCATAAAAAAGAAACGCCGCAGAACCGCATCTTCGATCCCCCGGGTCCGGAAAAAGACCTGAACCAGTATAGCCGCCAGCAATGCTGATCCGCCGTACACCAGCGCATTCCGTCCCTGTTTCAATCCGAGAACCATGAGCGGCACCGCAACCAGAAAAAACAACACGCTTATCTGATATACAAGAAATGCCGCTCCGGTGAAAATGGCAACTTCAGCCCACTCTCTGGATATCGCTCTCCGTTCCATCCCTACCTTACTGTTTTACGTACGGTAGATATGCCAGCACGCGGGCGCGCTTGATTTCGCGGGACAGGGCCCGCTGGTGCTTTGCACAGGTGCCGGTAATGCGCCGCGGAAGAATCTTTCCGCGCTCTGTTACGAACCGCCGCAGTTGATCGGGGTTCTTATAATCGGCTACCAGATCCTGAGTACAGAACCGGCATACCTTTTTCTTGAAAAACGGACGTCTTCCGCGGTAGGGACGGCCGCCGCCATCGCGGCTGTCGCGTCCATCGCGGTTATCACGACTGTCCCGGTTGTCCCGATCACGGTTATCGCGATTATCACGGTTATCGCGGTTCGGGGCTGGTCTATTTTCTGTTGTTTTTGCTTCGTTATTCACGCTTTCGTCAGCCATTATCGTATCTCCTTCGAATTATCAAAATGGGTTTAGAATGGAATGTCATCTTCGAACTGTTCCGGACCGCCGCCGTAGTTTGCGGGGCCATTGTTCTGAGCGGGTCCGTTGTTCGGACGACTGTTGTAAGCGGGGCCGGATTCGTTCCGGCTGCCTCCCGGACCGCCGAGCAGCTGTACATTCTGGGCATTGATCTCGACTTTACTGCGTTGCTGCCCGTTCTGTTCCCAGCGGTTCTGGCGTAATTCGCCCTGCACCGCAATCTGCTTGCCTTTGGTCAAATACTGGTGAATAGCCTCACCCTGTCGTCCCCAGACTACAATGTCGAAGAAATGTGCTTCCTCCTGCCACTGATCACCGGACTTTCGACTTCGGTTTACCGCTATCGACATTTTGCATACAGCAGTACCGCCCCCGGTGTATTTGAGCTCAGCATCGCGGGTCAGTCGTCCAACGAGGGTTACGGAATTTATATCGTTGGCCATAGTTTGAACTCCACTTCGCTATTTTTCTTTTTTGATGAGAAGATGTTTGAGCAGGGGATTGGCAAGTCTTAATTCTTCTTCCATTTTGTAGGCACTCTCCGGTTCCATTTCGAATTCGTAGTAAAAATAGTGCCCTTTGTCTCTCTTTTTAATTGTATACGCGAGATCGCGAACACCGAGATCGTCCTTTTTTCCGATCTTGGCTTCGCTTTTGTTCAGGAGTTCTTCTACCCGCTCTTTGCCGGCAGAAGTCTCGTTTTCCTCGGTACCGAGGATTACAGTGAGTTCGTATTGACGCATGTGGCCTCCTTACGGACATTTAGATCCGCCCTACAGGCGGATAAAGAGGTGATGAAAAGCTACCACAAGGGTCGATCAATGTCAAGTCGGGACAGTTTTGAGCCGAAACAGTATGTATGGGACACTGGGTACACTATGAAGATGATATTTTCTTCCTGAATGAACAGATACGGTTGCTCTCACGCAATTTGAAACTGCACCTCGACAGCACCTACTTTGCCGACAAGATACATCAGGACATTCTGTTTTTTGACAACATGCTTTCTCAATTTTACCGTTCGTTGACAGCGAATCAAGTAGTGGTTGACCGGCCCCAGAACCTTCGCCTCTTAAACAAAACCAAACGTCTTTTCTGCAACCTCCTGGACAGCATAGTAAGCGGTCACATTGCAGCCCACCTTGACCTTTCCTCCCATTTTGACGAGTATACTAGTGCTGAAGTACGGCAGGAAGAAGAAATTCGTGAAATCCGCTCGCTCCTGAATGAGATCGTCAGCCAGGAAGAGCCGGAAGAGCTCATCAGTTCAGAAGAGTACAAATTCCTGTTCGACGATACCCTCTAAGCCGCGCACGGGAGGCCGTTTTGAACAAGCGAAATCTTGATCCGTCTCTGGATGCCGAATTCCAAAATAAGAATATCGACCGCGAACTGACCCTCTCTATACTGGACCGTTTCAACCGGGGTGAGTTCGATCACTTCAAACCCGTACAGGTCGACAGTTTACCACACATCGACGGAGAGCAGATAATCGATATGACCGGTACTATCGAATACGTCTGCAGCATCGAACAGTTCAATTCAGTTGCCGAAGAACTCTGTAAAGAACCCGCATCTATACTTCAGTATGGACGGCGTCGTAATGGCAAAATCGTATTGAATTCCAGAGATTTATACCAGATAGGAATGCAGCTGCTGCCGAAAGTAGCGTACGGTATTCTCAACGGCG
>JAASTM010000258.1 GCA_021767325.1 Spirochaetales bacterium | reverse complement strand
GTGATCAACTCTATCTCGGGCTCGCTGATACCGGTTTTTTTGGCAATTTCCCGAGGACTGTTGCGTTCGAGCAGTTCCATGTGATGTTCGATCAGCTCTTCGGTATGCGGGGGAGCTTCCGCAGATAGCTCCGCCTGCACCAGCAGTGAGTGGCGGTAGTCGTGTGTGCAGACTCCCACCGGGTCGAACTGTTGAATCAAGGGCATCACTTCTTCGAGAACCGGGTACTGCTCATCGCTGACCAGCTTTTTGGGATTTTCAATATGAAATCCGTTCTCGTCCAGGTTCCAGATAAGCAGTTCGCCTACCTCGAACCACTCCTTGGGTATCGGTTGTACGCGCAGCTGCCACATCAGGTGCTCGTGCAGTGATTCAGGCCGGGAGAGGGCGCCCTCCATAAATTTCTGTTTCGAGTCGGAGGCTTCCTGATCGTAGCCGCTTGTATAGCCCGGGTCGGAGCTGTTTTCAAAGAAATCGTGATCTTCCCGGGTATTCGAGCGGATTTCGTCCAGCGATACATCGCTTTTTTCGCGGACCATTTCGAGCGCAGGGTTTTTCTCCAGCTCCTCCTGGATCTTGAGTTTGAGGTCCTGCAACGGCATCGCCATCAGCTGAATAGACTGATACAGCTGCGGACTCATTTTGAGTTTCTGTTCCTGTACTAAAACCGGTTTTTGATACTGCACTATATGAAAATAATGTACCTGTTAGGGCTGTTTGTCAATCGGCGCTGGCTTATGGCCTATGAACGGCCTATGGCCTATGGCATCTCGAAGTCGCGGCCCAGGTATATTTCGCGGGCGATTGGATTGGCCAGGATCTCCTCACGGGTTCCGTGGGTGAGGATCTCCCCTAAGTGGATGATGAATGATCGATGAGTGATGGAAAGGGTATGCTGCACATTGTGGTCGGTAATCAATACCCCGACTCCCCGTTTCGAGAGATCGGTTACCAGCTGCTTGATTTCCGAGACCGCGATAGGGTCGATTCCGGCGAAGGGTTCATCGAGCAGCAGGAATTTGGGATCGATGGCCAGGCTGCGGGCAATTTCCGTTCGCCTGCGTTCGCCACCCGAGAGGGGATGGGCCTGTTGTCGGCGGATGGATTGAATGTTGAACTCGTCTAAAAGCTCCTCCAGGCGGTGTTTCTTCTGCTCGTAGGTGAGATCCTTGCGGGTCTCGAGAATCGCCCAGATGTTGTTTTCTACTGACAACTTACGGAAGACCGACGGCTCCTGAGGGAGGTAGGAAATACCTTCCAGGGCGCGACGGTACATCGGCCGGTGGGTGATATCCGTTTCGTTCAGATATATCCGGCCGGCAGTAGCCTTTATAAAACCGACAATCATGTAGAACACGGTTGTTTTACCGGCGCCGTTGGGGCCGAGCAATCCCACCACCTCGCCGGTGTGCATATCGAAGGACACATCCTTTACCGCTTCCTTCTTCCCGTAGCGCTTTCTGAGCCCCTCTACCCGCAGGGTTGCAGTTCCGTCAGTTTTGGTCGTTATCTGCAGCTCCATCGGCCGGCTCCTCTTCTGTGGGTGATGTGAATTCGCCCTCTACGTTCCCTTCCATCTCGATTTCGTCGGTTTCGAGGTTAATGGTGATACGAACTGCGCTGTACCGATCACCCTTCCAGAATACCACCGGACTGCCGCTCAGCTCCAGGGTATCGGCATCGCGGTCATAGCGCGCATAATCCGAACGGCATACCATGCGCCCGTCTTCAGATGCCTTGAGAATCCGCACTCCGATCTGGAAAATTGAATAATTCTCTTCGTCGTAGTGCTCCAAATAACCGCATTTGACCACGATTTCATTGCTCAAATCCACCATTTCGGTATAAGAGCGTATGCGCAGTTTGTTCTGTTCACGGTCGAGGAACAAGGAGTCACTGGTGAGGGATATTTTCTGCTCCTGCTGCTCTACTGTGACATTACCGTTGCAGCGGGCATACCGGAAGTCCTCGCCGTACAGTTCGATTCGATCGGCGTTGATGGTAAAATCATCGCTGCTGATGCGGGCATCACCACTGAGAATGGTTCTCTGCTTTCCCTCGGCTAGAGAGATAGAGGTGCTGTTGCCCGAAAATGAAAAGGTGCTCTCTTCAGCGTTAAGCAGACCGAGCAGGGGTGAGGCGGCGTACACGAGCAGTAGTAGAATGGCGAGTTTCGAAACACAGCCGGGCTTATTCATTCTCCCCATCCTCCTGAACGTAGAGACCGTCCACCTCCTGCGAAAACTCTATCTCCTGTCGGGAGGCATCGGCGATAAAGCCCTTGCCCTCGATACGGGTTCCGTCCGATTTAAGAATGGTAACCTGGTGATCGGGTTTCCCTTTCAGCAGCCGCTGTTCATTGTTCCAGAAAAGGTAGTCTGTGATAATGGTCGATTCCTGCGCTGACCCGGAAAAACGGATTTTTCCGCGCATCTCGACATTGTCGGTCTGCGTAAAGATGGTCGCCTGCTCAGCCTCGCCCTCGGTTACCACCTCGCCTTCCGGGGAGATTTCCCTGAAAAACAGATTGGTCAGGCGGGTTTGGTGAATCTTGTGGAACATACGGGCTTCCGCTGCGTACACCTCAAAGGAACTGCGTCCTGAGCGCACGTCTACAAAGCGATAGCTGCGGATAATGCTGTTGGGAATCTCATCCGAGAGGTCTTCGGCCATTTCAGCCTCACTGTAGTTGAATGAGCAGCCTGTGCTGAGAAGCATAGTTGCCAGGACCACTCCGCCGGTTGTCAAAGCAACGGTGGAAAATCGATATATCTTTTGTAACAATACACGCAGGTGACTATGTTTCATTCCTCTTTTGAAATTCCAATCCGGCTTTTATGAACCCGGCAAACAGGGGGTGAGGGTTGATGGGGGTTGAGGTGAACTCCGGATGAAACTGCACTCCCACTCCCCAGGGATGGTCGGGCCACTCTACCGACTCGACCAGCGCCCCTTCGGGAGTGACTCCGCTGATAACCAGGCCGGCCTGATCAAGCTCTTCCCGGAAGGTGTTCGAAACCTCATACCGGTGCCGGTGACGTTCGTACACCACATTCTTTCCGTAGCAACGGCGAATATTGGTGCCCTCCTGTAATACGGTTTCACTGCGTCCCAGGCGCATAGTGCCGCCGTACATCTTTACATCCACCTGCTCTTCGAGCAGGCTGATAACAGGGTGCGGCGTCGTCTGACTGAACTCGGTGCTGTCGGCATCGTCGTACCCCAGCACTGTACGGGCGTACTCAATGACCATGATCTGCATTCCGAGGCAGATACCGAAGGTCGGAATCTTGTGTTCCCGGGCGTAGCGGGCGGCATTGATCATACCTTCGATCCCGCGCTGCCCGAAGCCGCCGGGAATCAGGATGGCGTCGAGCTTATCCAGCTGGGCCGACAACTGTTCCTCGGTTGCCAGATGCTCGGAGTCGATTCGTTCCAGCCTGATGCGGGCTTTATGGGCGATTCCCCCGTGGCAGAGCGCCTCATTGATGGATTTATAGGAGTCGTTTAATTCGATATATTTGCCGACCAGGCCGATGGTGACTTCACGCGTGGAGTGCTTGATGGTATCTACCATTTTACTCCAACGTTTCAGATCGGCCTTGCCGCTCTGCAGGTTCAGTTTTTCCAGAACGATTTCATCGAGCTGCTGTTCATGAAAAATAAGTGGTATCTCATAGATAGTGCTCTTTACGTCGTAGGCCGAGATGACCGCCCGTTTTTCTACGTTGGTAAACAGTGAAATCTTGCGGATAATGTCCTGCTCCAGCGGATAGGGGGCCCGGCAGACCAGTATGTCCGGTTGAATACCGATGGCCCGCAGCTCCTTTACCGAGTGCTGGGTTGGCTTGGTCTTCAGTTCACCGCCGGCTACCTCGGGCAGCAGGGTGAGATGGATGAAAAGTACCTGTTCCTTGCCCAGTTCCTGAATCAGGTGACGGGCAGCTTCGAGGAAGGGAAACGATTCTATGTCGCCGACTGTGCCGCCGACCTCGATAATCGTCACGTCGACTTCAGAGTCGTGGCCGGCCAGAAAAATCCGGCGCTTGATTTCGTCGGTAATATGGGGAATAACCTGCACGGTGCGTCCCAGGTAGCGCCCCTCGCGTTCGCGCTTTATGACTTCCTGATACACCTGTCCGGTGGTAATCGAGTTGACTTGACTCAGCGGAGCATTTGTAAACCGGGCGTAGTTGCCTAAGTCGAGATCGGTTTCTGCACCGTCATCGGTTACATACACCTCGCCGTGCTGGTAGGGGCTCATGGTGCCGGCATCAACGTTAATGTAGGGATCGATCTTTACCATGCGGATGTGTAATCCGCGGCTTTCCAATAAATTGCCGATTGAGGTTGCGGCAATACCTTTCCCGAGGCTGGAGCAGACACCCCCGGTCACGAATATATACTTCTTCATGTAGCTGGATTATAGACCAGCTGGCAGAATTGCGCAATTAGTCCGCAGAGATTACTCGCAGCCCACATAGAGGAAAGACTCGGCGGTGTCCTGTGCAAACACAGGCAGGGGATTACTTATAGTTCCGGTAATTATTGCCTCGGGGGTGAGGTAAATCGGGATATCCAATCGGATCGCCAAAGCGATACCCTCGGCCGGCAGAAGCGACATATGATAGCGGCGCAGCAGACTGCGGTAATGCAGGATGGCTCGAGCCTCTTTCGATCCGAGATG
>JAASTM010000257.1 GCA_021767325.1 Spirochaetales bacterium | reverse complement strand
TTTCGGAAGGCAGAGAAATTCTGCTTCCATGTGCCGGGTACTATTTCAAACTCGATCCCGGTTTTTTGTTCGAGAAGCCCGAGATAATCAATAGTAAAACCGGTTAACTGATTATTAATGAGAAAAGAGAAGGGCGGGAAATTGGTGAGCAAGGCGGCTCTGACTGGTTGGTCGATTTGAATTTCAGTCGAGTCTGCCCGGCTTTCCGGCGGGAGCTCATTCTCAAGTATCTCTGCCGGAGCTGTGAATGGGACAAGGCTCATTAATAACAACACATAAAGCGTTTTAAAGGGCATGTTACCGCCTGTTTTCTTGATCGAGTAATTAACTTTATAACTCTAATAATTAGCAGCCCCTATTTCAAGTAGAGAAGATCAAGATTTTCTCGTCCTCTTTTTTTTACTACACTGTAGAGTGAGAGTACAAAAAGGAGTTATTTATGAAAAACAGTGAAGTATTAGAGAGCCTGTTCGAACAAGATAAAATCGATTTGAATCGCGGCGCTCTGTTCGATCTCGATATGCAGGGCAAAGACGCTGGGTTTGATTTTGATCGAATCGAGGGTATGCTGCTCGGTTTGGCAATCGGTGATGCCCTCGGGGCTCCCAGTGAAGGTCTTACCCCGGCTAAACGAAAGGCGGAATATGGTGAGATAACGGAGTATCTTCCCCATCCCTTGGCCGGGGGAGAGTCGGTGGGGTTGCCCACCGATGATACCCAGCTCGCATTCTGGACTCTGGAGTCGCTCGTCGAAAACAGAGAGTTCAAGCCGGATCATGTGGCCGAACTGTTCACCAGCCGGCGGATCTACGGGATCGGTCGCACGGTCCGCGGCTTCATTAGTGCCTATCAACGCGGACGGCCCTGGTACGAATGCGGCCCCCGTTCTGCGGGTAATGGCGCGTTAATGCGGATTGCGCCGATGCTGCTACCCCATTTGAAGAGCGGGGACCGGGGCCTCTGGGTCGATACCGCCCTTTCGGCAATGATGACGCACAACGATGCCGCCTCGACCTCCGCCTGTCTTGCCTTCATCGGAATGTTGTGGGAGCTGCTCGAATTGGATTCCGCCCCTGAGGCGGAGTGGTGGCCCCAGAGATATGTCGAGTTGGCCCACGACCTGGAGGGGCAGACAAACTACTCGCCCCGGGGAGGACGTTTTACCGATTTCCGCGGTCCGTTATGGCAATTTGCCCACGAAAAACTGGCCTGGGCCCTGCAGAACAATCTCTCGACTGTGGAAGCCTGCAATGCCTGGTACTCGGGGGCGTTTCTTTTAGAAACCGTACCCAGTGTGCTCTATATTCTCATGCGCCATGCCCATGATCCGCAGATGGCTATCCAGCGGGCGGTAAACGATACGCAGGATAACGATACCGTTGCCGCGATTGTGGGGGCGGCGGTGGGTGCGCTGCACGGCCGCCGGAAGCTTCCCGGACACCTGCTGGAAGGGCTGAAGGGGCGCACCGCCGCCAGCGACGACGGGCGGGTTTTTGAACTGATCAGTTCGGCCCGCCTGCTGTTTGCCTGATATGTCTGCAGTTGACTGGAGTATATCCCCCGAAGACATGCAGGAGAGAGCGAAAATTCTCAAGGAGAAGATTTCGAATCCGATCGGTCCCGACTTTATGGCTCCACCATCCAGAGATTAAGACCAAAAATTAATTTGTCTATTGTCCGCTGTGTTCAATCTCTGTAATCTCGAAATCGAACCAGGTGAAATCATCATCCTCTAGTTCCCAGGTGACTGACCCGCGGCTGGGAGCGGTGAGCTCATCGAATGTACGGTGCTCGGAAATTGTGATTTTCCAGGGCCGCAGAGTATAAGTTGCGTTTTCTTCGCGGTAGCGGTCTGCAGTGAAACTTACCGGCAATCCGCCTTCATCGAAGGTAAAGATACCCTCTCCTATTACATCCTTATAGGTCATGCTGGCGCGCGCCCGGCGGGCGTCGATCGGCTCCCACCGTATGTAATCCAGCAGGGCAGCCTGCGGAAACCACACCATCTCTCCCAGGAATCGCAGCAGGGTTCCCTGATCGATTTCGCGGCCCCGTGCATTTACCACAGGGATTAATGACATCAGTTTGATAAGCATGTGCCCGCGGCCCTGCGAGTAGGTGTCCCGGCCGGTGATAAACAGCAGCGGTCCCATCTGTATCCGGGCCCGCCAGATGAAGCCCGGCGGAGAAGTAGTAAACTCCTGTTCAGCTCGTACCGGCATCCACTTCTGTTCCGGCTTCAGACGCATGCGCGCCGACTGCAGCACCCGAACCTGCGGATGCTTCGGCTTTCCAATCACCCCTGCGGCCTGCAGCCAGGCTTGGACCGGCAGGGGCAGGTGTTGAAGATCAGATTCCTTGACAACACTCATGCGTCGGCCTCTCTTTTAATGTGCAGTGTCGGCAGTAACAGGGTTGCGGTAATACACAGAACTCCGAGACCGATAAACGAATTGCTGAAATAGCCCCGTTCGCCGAGGTAGCCCATGATGGTGGGGGTAGCGCCGGCTCCGAGGGCGGATGCAAAGGGGATGACTAAGGAAAAGGCTACATTCCGGGTTTTGGCGGTGGTGATGTTCGAAACAGTGGTGTTAAAAACAGGAAAGAAACCCGATACGATTACCGGCTGAAAAAAGACGGCGATCAGCAACAGCGGTCCTTCTAAGAGTCCCAGCAGTAGTCCGAATGCGCCGGTCAGTATGAGAATTATTCCAATGAGTTTCTTGAGGCCGAAGCGGTCGGCCATTACTCCCGCCCCCAATACAAAGGCAATAGCGCTGACCCGTGAGAAACCCACTACGCTGTTTACGAGCTTGGGATTTATCCCCTTATCAGAGATGAGGTAGGTCGGCAGAATTGAGTAGACTCCGATTGCCGAACTGGCCGCCAGTACCAGGAAAAGGGCCATTATCCAGAAGGAACGGTTGTTCAGAATCAGCTTCAGATTACTGAAATTGGGGGGAGCGCCGGCGAAATCTCCCCCGCGGCCGTATATAAAATAGAGCAGACCGTTCAGCCAGTTGGCTGCACCGATCAGAATCAACACCAGTTTCCACCCCACTATCGGGGCTGCGAACCCAACTACCAGCGGCGCCAGAATCAATCCGAAATTTGGTCCGGTCTCATGCAGACTTATCGCTTTTCCCCAGTGTTTACGGCTGGCCAGGTTGGTTACCGAAGCCAAGCCGGAGGGTGCATACAGACCGGCGCTGATACCCAGCAGGGCAGCGGCGGCCTGCATCACTAAAAAGCTAGGGCTGAGAGCACAGAGTATCAATGAGAGTCCCAACATGAATTCGTAGAGCAGAATAGTACCGCGGTGCTTCAGGCGGCTGGAAATGAATCCTGAAAATACCATACTGCTGCTCATGCTGAGGGACATAATCAGAAAGAGAGTACTCGATCGGCCGTGGTTTACTCCGAACTCCTCCTCCAAAACCGGCAGCAGCGGGCTGAATACACCCCGCGAGAGAAAGTTGTACAAAACCACCAGCATGAGGATGAGAATCGGGCCTGTGTGAAAATGGGTATCAGCTTTTGAAGTCATCATTAACCAACATAACCCTAAGCTCTCAAAATGTAAACGCGGGGTAAAAACTATGGATTTATATGAAGCTGATTGTTTTTCCCGTTCCTATAGTGTAGGTTTTTAATAAGAAGAGAAAGGAGGTGCATGTGTTTTTAGGGCCATCATTTTTATGGGGTGTCATCGGACTCCTGCTGATAGCTTCCGAGATGCTGATTCCGGGGTTTACGATATTCTTTTTCGGGCTCGGCGCATTGGTAGTTGCGGTAGCCGCACTGGTTTTTCCCTTCCTGGAAGCCAGTTTCGCCTGGCAGATACTGGCATGGGCCGCTGCGTCGGTACTTTCTTTCGCCTTTTTACGCAGAAAATTTACCAAGCTTTTCAAGGGAACCCTTCTCAACCGGCGCATTCCCGAGGGACTGGGCGAGCGTGCACTCGTGCTGGAGCCGATTACCCCGGAGCAAGCCGGGCGGGTCCGTTACCGGGGAACCAGCTGGAAGGCGGTCAGTCTCACGGAGAGTTTCGAGCAGGGCGATGAGGTGGCAATCGTCGGAGAAGACGGAATTACTTTGACGGTCACCGCACCGTTTGATGATTAAAACAAGGAGGATGTATGAACGTAGTGTTTGCTTATCTGCTGGCGTTTCTGGTTATTGTGATTTTTTTCAAGCTGATCAGAATCGTACCGGAGCAGGAAGCGTATGTTATTGAGAAGTTTGGCAAGTACCAGACTACCCTTGGATCGGGGCTCCACCTGATCATTCCATTTATTCAGCAGGTCGCCTACAAGCACATACTCAAAGAAGAGGTGCTCGACGTCGACCCGCAGGTCTGTATTACCAGCGATAATGTGCAGGTGACCGTAGATGGGCTGCTGTACTTGAGAGTGATGGATCCGGAGAAAGCCAGCTATGGAATTGATAACTACCGGTATGCGACCGCCCAGCTGGCCAAAACCACGATGCGATCGGAAATCGGAAAACTGGAGCTGGATCGAACTTTCAGCGAACGTGATGAGATCAACGATGCGATCGTCAAAGCCCTTGATGAGGCCTCGGATCCCTGGGGAATCAAGGTTACCCGTTACGAGATCAAGGATATCAGCCCGACGGAAACTATTGAAAAGGCGATGGAACAGCAGATGCGGGCCGAACGGGAGAA
>JAASTM010000256.1 GCA_021767325.1 Spirochaetales bacterium | reverse complement strand
TTTGATAAAGGCCGCGTTTTCTGCAAAGCGACAGGCATCGAAAAAGAGCGGAATATCGTATTCCTCGGCAACCTTGTACACCTCTTTCATGTTGGCCAGGCTGACCGGCTGTCCGGCCACCGTGTTGTTAGTCACGGTAAGATAGATTACCGGTACATTCTCACGCCCCTTCTCTTCCAGAAAAGCCCGCAACCTTTCGACATCCATATCGCCCTTGAAGGGGTTCTCAGTGTCCATCTTGTCATAGGGGAACTCCTCGAGAACTCCCGGCTGGAACAGGTTGACCGGCTCGATGCCGTTGGCGGCAATATTGGCACCGGTGGTGTCGAAGTGGCCGTTGTTCGGAATCCAGTACGGCTTTCCTGGACCGTTCTTCTCGTCAAGGACCTCGCGGATCGTACTGAACAGCAGGTGTTCGGCTGCCCGGCCCTGCGGGGTAATGAATGCATTCGGCCGGCTCAGCTGGTTCGGCCCGCCGTTGACGAAACCGCCCTCGTCCTTGGTCAGATAGAGCTCGTCCATCAGCTTCTCGACATCTTTTTCGCCGGAGAGGATCAGCTTCAGGGCTTCACGGGGGGAATCTCCCCGCTCAAAAGTATCCCGAATGGTATCCAGCAGCACGTAGTAGCCTTTGTTCCGGCCATACGACTCATCACCGTGGAATAGTGCGGCCCACTGCAGGTCGCTCATAGCGGTGCTGCCGCTGTCGGACAGGTAATCCAGCACCAGCAGGTCCGCCGGGAACGAAAACATATTGTATTCGGTCTCCCGCAGCGCCCGTTCGCGCTGTTCGATGGTCACATCCTTGATCGGACGAACTACATGGGATTTATGTGCCGGCACCGGCACCCCCAATTCTTGCATTGATTTCATACTGCTTCTCCTTTAAAGAGCTGCGATCCCGTCGATCTCGATATCGGCGCCCAGCGGCAGTTTGGCCACCTGATATGCACAGCGTGCAGGAAAATCACCGGAGAAAAAACTTCCGTAGACCTCATTTACCCGCTTGAAATCTCCCATATCCTGCAGAAAGATGGTTACCTTCAGCAGGCGGTCAAGCGAGCTGCCGGCTTCCTCCAAGATGGACTTCAGATTCTCCATTGCCTGGCGGGTCTGATCTTCAATAGATTCAGCTACAATCTTTCCCTGTGCGGGGTCAAGAGGCAATTGACCCGATACGTAGACTGTATCTCCCCAGGCAACCGCCTGTGAATACGGCCCGACCGCAGCCGGAGCCTTATCCGTGTGAATTACTTTACGTTCCATGTACTCCTCCTAAAAAAATATATCTCGTTCTGTACTCCTGAGCTTCCGGTTTACTCAGCTATACAGTTTTTCGATCTCGTTTTCGCCAAGCACGGTTTTTACTTCACGGATATAGTTATAAATGGTATATCGTGATACTCCGAGCTTCTCTGATACAATATCTATCCCGTTCTTGATATGAAAAATCCCGCGCTTGTACAGCTCTTCGACTATCAGCTTGTTTTTCTGGGTGGGCGAGATACCGGTTTTTCGGTTCACCTCATCCACTACCTCGTTAAAGGAGGTTTCCACCAGATCTTTGGCGGTCAGCGGGAAATGCTCGGACACATTTTGCGTGCCGGTCACATCCGGCAACAGACTTTCCATCATTCTCGCAAACGGTGCTGAAACATCGAAATTCATGCACAGCATGCCTATGGGTTTCTTTTGCGTATTTCTGATTACGATAGTGGTGCATTTAAGCTGCTTGCCGGTTTCAGTATTCGTATAGTAGGCCCCGTACACATCTTCAGCCTCCTGATCGCAGCGTTCGAGCACGCTCAGAGCAAAGTCAGTCATCGGCCCGCCGATCGAGCGGCCGGTTACCTGCCCGTTTTCGATCGCAACTATCGAGTTATCGTAGTTCTCCAGCGAATGTACCACCACTTCGCAGTACTCTCCGAACTGTCGGGCGATTCCCTCTGCAACCGCCGCAATGCCTTCCAGCTGTATCCGATCCTCCGAGGTGAAAGTGATCGTAGTTTCTTTGTCCGCCACGGAAACTCCTGTTGTTCTTCCAAATTTTTAATATATTTTATCATATTTTTGTAACTAGTCAAGATTTGCTTGACTCCATAGTCCGCAGTAGGTACCCTTAAACAATAAAGTTTTAAAAGACAATTTTAAGGAGGACATATGTCCGAGCGTGACGTTTCACCACAGCGCCCGCAGTTTTCGATTAAACCGAAATATGTGGTCACAGTGGTCATAATAGTTGCGGTTATCGCCATGGTCATGTCGAGTTTCTTTGTCGTCGACCAGACCGAACAGGCAGTAGTGCTCAGATTCGGTAAGGTAAACCGCATTGTCGGTCCCGGCCTGCAGTTCAAAGTGCCGCTGGGGATCGAAAAGAATTACAACGTGCCGACCCAGCGCGTACAGAAAATGGAGTTCGGGTTCCGTACCCAGCAGGCCGGTATTAATACCACCTACTCGGGTGGCGATTATCCGGAAGAATCAATTATGCTGACCGGTGACCTCAACATTGTCGATGTCGAGTGGATCATCCAGTACCGTATCAGTGAGCCTATCGATTGGCTCTTCAATGTAGAATACCGCCAGCAGACTATCCGCGACATCAGCCAGTCAATTATCAACCAGCTGGTCGGCGACCGGGCTATCCTCGATGTTATTGGTTCTGAACGCGCCAACATTGAACAGCAGGGTCAGGACAAGATGCAGGATCGTTTCGACCAGTACGGCCTCGGTATCACCGTTACGACTGTCAAACTGCGAAATATAGTCCCGCCGAAGGGCGAGGTACAGGACGCCTTCGAGGACGTCAACAAGGCAGTGCAGGACATGAACCGCCTGATAAACGAAGGCAAAGAGCAGTACAACCAGCAGATTCCGAAAGCCCGTGGCCAGGCCCAACAGCTTATCCAGGAGGCCCAGGGTTATGCCGCCGAGCGCGTAAACAACGCTCAAGGTGATGTAGCCCGCTTTGTATCGGTCTTGGACAGATACGAGGAGAGCCCGGCTGTAACCCGCACCCGACTGTACATCGAAACCATTGAAGAGCTCTTCAGCAACGATGAAGACACCGATCTGATCGACCGTGGTCTGGAGAACTTCATCCCCTTCAAAGGCCTGCCGGCTCAGGGTAGTGTACAAGGAGGCACACAATGAAAAAATTGATTACAACCGCAGTAGTACTGCTTATAATTGTCGTGATCTTCGTTCTCTTAGGCCCCTTCTATATTGTTGAGCAGGGTGAACAGGCAGTGGTAACCCGCTTCGGAAAAATCGTAAATACAGTTACCGAACCGGGTTTGAAGTTCAAGATGCCGGTTATCGATAACGTAGTGAAGTATTCAAAGAAAATTCTCAGCTGGGACGGCGATGCACAGCGAGTTCCCACCGCGGAGAACCAGTTTATCTGGGTTGATGCCACGGCCCGCTGGAAAATCGAGGATCCTCAAAAGTTTTACGAAGCCGTATCTACCCTCGAACAGGGCTGGGCCCGGCTGGATGATGTAATCGATTCGACTATTCGAACAGTCATTACCAGCAACAATTTACGCGAGGCGGTACGAAACTCCAACGTGATCAATGAAATCGACAGTAACCCCGAAATCCTGCAGCAGCAGGACGAGGAGGTGGATGTTGAGGAGCTGCGTAAGCTGACCCAGACCGAGACCACCTATGAAACCGTAAACCGGGGACGTGAGGAGCTCTCGCAAGAGATGTACGAACTGGCTGCCGATCTCACCCCCGACTACGGAATTGAACTGGTAGATATCATCATCCGCCAGATCCGCTATTCCGACGACCTGACCGAGAGTGTGTACAACCGTATGATCAAGGAACGTAACCAGATCGCCGAGGCCTACCGCTCCTACGGACAGGGCAAAAAGGCCGAGTGGCTCGGTAAATTAGAGAACGAGCGTAAAACCATTATCTCGGAAGCGTATGAAGAATCAGAAACCCTGCGGGGTGAGGCGGACGCCGAAGCAACTCTGATTTACGCGCAGGCCTACGAACAGGACCCGGACTTCTTCGAATTCTGGAGATCCATCGAGTCGTACCGCAAGACCATGCCGCAGTTCAGGAAAACCCTCACCACCGATATGGACTACTTCAAGTATCTGTACAATGAGGAGGGAAATGCCGAGTAAGGCTGCTCTGCTATAAAATACCGGCGCGGGTTATGATCCTTCTCGAGGGGATCGAGCCCGCGTTTTTTTTATTTAGTGGCTGAAATCCTGGCTTTTTTGAAGCAAATGAGCCTCGTCAACACTCTATAAGAGAGTACACACTTTTTTATCGAGGAGGCGCTTATGCTCATTCCCCCATTTTGTCCCAATGCAGATTGTCCCTATCACACTGACCTGCCAGAAGGCGAGCAGTGGTTCCATCTGGCCGGAACCTATGAGACCAAGGCCTTCGGCACGGTCACCCGCTTCCGTTGCCAGAGCTGCGGCAAAACCTTTGGCGAACAGACCTTCCGTCTCGACTACTACGCCAAGCGCAAACTCTCTTACCAGCAGATCTTTCAGCACCTGACCAACTGCGGCGGAATCCGCGCCACCGCCCGCATCGTAGGCGTCCATCACTCGGCCATCACCAACCGTATCGGCCGCATGGCCCGGCAGGCGATGGCCCTGCAGGCCGAGCTCCTGGCAGGCTTTACCCCGAATGAGGCGCTGGTCACCGATGGGTTTGAGAGTTTTGTCAGTGATCAGTATCAGCC
>JAASTM010000255.1 GCA_021767325.1 Spirochaetales bacterium | reverse complement strand
TTTCTCGGTTTTCCGGCGGAAGCTCGGGATTATTCAGCATCAGCGGCTATTATCCGGGCCCTCGGCATTCAGAGTGTGGTGTTGCTGACGAATAATCCGGATAAAGTGACAAAGCTCAGTGAGCAGGGGATTCACATAGTCAGGCGCGAGCCGGTCATCACCGAACCGAACCGGTACAACCAGTTCTACCTCGAAACCAAAAAGTTGCGAATGGGTCATTTGTATTGAGCGGTGTAGTAGCCCCGTGATGCATGCACCTCCACCGGTCCATCGAACAGGCGGCTCAGCCATGCGGAGGTAAGGATCTCCTCTTTCGGCC
Source organism: Spirochaetales bacterium (assembly GCA_021767325.1). The sequence goes on along the minus strand of JAASTM010000255.1, from coordinate 4,421 downwards.
CGTCGGCCAGCACCTGCCCCCCTTTCAACAACACCACCCGGTCGATTCCAGGTACAATCTCGTGAATATGATGGGTTACCAGCAGAACCGTTTTACCCGCCTCCATAAGGCGACGGAGGGCGGCAAAATAGCCGGCCGATGCTTTCAGGTCGAGGCCTGCGGTCGGTTCATCCAGCAGCAGTACCTCCGGATCGTGGATCAGAGCCCGTGCCAGCAAAAACCGGCGCTGCTCTCCGGTTGAAAGTGTTCCGAATGGCCGCTCGGCCAGATGAGAGATCTCCAGTTGTTCCATTATCTGCTCGGCCTGTTGAGACTGCTCCCCGGTAAACTCCTGCCGCACCGACGTGCCGACGCTGCTGTGATAGCCCGACAGAATCACCTCCCGCCCGGCTGTGCGTTCCAGATAGCGCTGCTGCAGGTCGTGTGAGACCACTCCGATCCTCCGTCGCAGTTCCCAGACATTCCACAGTTCCCGCCCGTAGCTCCGGATGCTGCCGCCGTTCCCGGCGGCCGGGTGCAGTTCACGGGAAAAGAGTTTGAGGAAAGTTGTTTTTCCCGAACCGTTCGGGCCGAGGATGGCGGTATTACAGCCTCGTCCTATCTGCAGGGAAAAGTCGGAGAACACCTGCGTGTCGCCCCGATACACGTCGATGTGCCGGATGTCCAGTAAACTCTCAGCGTCCATTAGGCTCGATGATACGGAGCCTGTGCGGCTGGGTCAATACCTGCGGCCCCCCGGCCACCGTCTACTTCTGCACCTGGGGAATACGGTACTGCAGGCGGCGCAGGACCTTTTCGATGAACAGCGACCCGAGCACCACCAGCGGCAGGGACACCAGGATTCGTACGGCGGTGAACTTCGGTCCCAGGATAGCCGCCTCCATGATGCTCATCGGAATCATCACCAGCGAAGCCGAGGTGACATAGGTCATGATCATCGAGTAGCGGGCCCCCTTGTGGTACAGGGCATTGGCCACCGGAAAGGCCACGAAGGTTCCGCCGACGGTAGTGGCGGCCAACAGAATCGACCAGATATAGCCGCGGGCATCGGCGGTCTCGCCGAAGTGCTTTTCGATGGTCTCGCGCTTGGCCCAGACATCGAACAGGCCGATCAGCACGAAGGCCGGCGGCAAAATCAGGACCATGTCCTTGGCAAACAGGTAGAAGTTGTTGCCCATCTCGACGCCCGGTTCGAACTTCAAGATGAAAGAAACCGCGATGAAGGCCATGAACAATCCAAAATAGATGTAGTTGCGGCTGCGGGCTGAAATCTTACTCATACCATCAACTCCCCGTACACCAGGCCCATCGACAGGGCAATAATAGCGGCAATCACGAAACTGACACTGTTACGAATAATGGTACCCTTCACGCCCAGGTACTCTTTCTCCACCGGGTAGGTCAGCACGCCCACCATCATCAGCGTGGTCACGAAACCGGCCACCACCATGTACAGCACCCCCCGCTCCACCAGCACTCCGGCCAGGGGATAAGCGATAAAGCCCGGCATCATCGTCGCCGAACCCAACAGCATTCCGGCCAGCATGCCGATCAGGCCGTTCTCCTGTCCCAGGTACTTCACGATCAGCCCTTCGGTAAAAAAGAGCACCACCGCAATCAGAATCAACAGCTTCAGGTAGTTCGGCAGAATTTTGCGGAACTTTTTTACCCCGATTTTGATGCCGTCCAGGGTCTTGCGCCGGTCGGCCAGAAACGACACCGCCACCAGTACGGCGGTCACAATATATAAAGCTATCATGCAGCCTCCAAACTTGACTATTTCAATCACAATAATACATATAATTAATGCAATATGTCAATAAATTTATATAAAAACTTCTTATAAGGACTGCTGCAGCGCTCGGCCAAGGGGGGCCGGGCTGGCATAGACACGGGCCAAAAAAACCGGCCGGCGGGTTGTACACCGGCCGGCCGGAAAAGGAGGAGAAGAAGTACTGGTGCTCTATTACTTGTCCTGTCCGTATTTGGTGCGGACAAAATCCTGCATTGCTTGGATGTCCTCATCGCTGATCAGGTGAGGCGTACCGATACTGCGGGCCATAATGTACACGTGCGCCGACTTTTCGACTACATGAATGACCTTCATAGCCGTGTCGAAGTCCGCTCCAACACAGATGGTGCCGTGGTTCGGGACCAGCACGGCGTTGCGCTCCGGACCCAGACCGGCCACTACATTTTTTGCCAGTTCGGGTGTTCCCGGCAGGGCGTACTCGCAGTTCACGATCTTATCGCCGACAATCTGCACGAAGTCTTCGCTGATCCCCGGCAGGTCTTCCTGAATTACCCCGAATACACTCGAATAGATGGGGTGGGTATGGATAACCGCGTTCACATCTTTGCGGGCGTTCATGATAGCGATGTGGAAATTGAACTCGATGCTCGGTTTGCGGTGCCCGTCTACAACCTCGAAATCGCTGTTCATCACCACTACATCATCGGCGGTAATGGACTCGTAGGGCATGCCGCTCGGTTTTATATATACCAGGCCGGTCTCCGGATCGCGGATACTGAGGTTGCCCCAGGTCCCGACGGTCAGTTTTTCCGCCACCATCCGGCGTCCGCCCTCGGCGATGGCTTCGCGCAGCTTCTGTTTTACTTGGCTCATGGTACTCTCCTGTCTGTAATGTTGCAAAATTCACATTTATATGTGAGAATACTAACGGGTATTCAGAATTTAGTCAAAGGGTAAAAGGGTGAACCGTCAGGAGAGGGTACAGGCAATTCGAAAGCGGGTGAGACAGGCGGGGTCGCTGCAGCTCAGCAGTGTGGCCCGGGAGTTCGACGTCTCGGAAATGACTATCCGTCGTGATCTGGAGGATATTCTACTCGATCCGGAGATCCAGCTGATCCGGGGCACCTTTCTGCACCTGCCCGAGGCGTCCGGCCGCACCGGCGAACCCTACTCACTGGTCAGCGCGGCGCTCAAACAGCGGGAGGCCAAGGAGCGCATCGCCCGCCGAGCCCTCGACTTCGTAGAGCCCGGCCAGGATTTTCTGTTCGACGCCGGATCGACTATCGAGATACTGGCCTCACTGCTGCCGGAGGAGCTCACGGGAACGGCCTTCTGCTTCAGCTATAACATATTGAAGCAGCTGCTCGATCGGCATGAGCTTACGGTACATGTGAGCGGCGGCCGCTTCCATCGCCGCTCCATGGTTTTCGAGAGCAGCGAAGGCGTCGCGATGGTGCGGCGCCGGCGGTTCCACACGGCCTTTTTATCTGCCAGTGGTGTGCACCGGCGCTTGGGGGTTACCACTTCGGATGAATATGAAACCGAATTGAAGCGGGCCGGCCTGGAATCGGCGGAGCAGCGGATACTGCTGGTAGATTCCAGTAAATTCGGCCAGTTTACCCAGTATCATTTTGCCGATATCGATCAGTTCGACACTATTATTACCGACGATTTGTTGGACAAATCCCTACAAGACAGCCTATCAGAGACCGGAACAAGCCTAATTACTGTCTAATTTGTCAATGAAATTCTATTATATAGCCCGAAAACTGCTTTAAACATCTATAAATAAATAAAATTTTCGCGAAATAACTAAAATTTGTTTGACAACTACAAAATTCCATTTTAAGCTGACTCAAGATCGAAACTGAAGAAAGAGGAATATCGTGAGATCGCCCGGAAAAAGCGGTGCCTTGAGTCTGAAAGCAAAAGAGAAAATCCTCACCTATATAAAAGAGTCCGACCTGCGAGTGGACGATGCACTACCGACCGAAGCTGCCCTGATGAAGATGCTGGGGGTAAGCCGGCACACCGTTCGTGAAGCGCTGGCTCTGCTGGAACAGGAGCGCATCGTCTATCGTGTTCAGGGCAAGGGAACCTTTTTGAAGCGCCGACCCCTGCAGATAGAGCAGGGGTTGGAGAAGCTCGAGAGTATCACCGAAATAATCGAAAGCTGCGGACTGGTGCCGAGTACCCGTTGGATCGGGATCGAGGTAAAACTTCCCGGCGGCAAAATTGCCGAGCAACTGCAGATAGATCCGCAGGAGAAGATCATAACCTTCAAACGTCTGCGCCTGGCCAGCGGCAATCTGGCCAGTTACTGCGTCGACAGTATGCCTGTCAGCTATTTCGATTCGATTCCGTATACCATTGAAGATGAATCAGTGTTCAACTATCTGGAGCGGGAGAAGGGAATCTACATACAAACTGCGGTCAGTTACGTAATTCCTACGGCTCCTACCCGGGAAATGGTCGAAGAGCTGGGGGTTGATGAGGACCAGCTCTTTATTCTGCTCGAACAGCTGCACTACGACAATGAGGGCAAGCCCCTCATATATTCTCTCGACTATTTTCAGCCGGATGTAATTCGATTCAAAATCAACAGAACAAGATGAGGAACAGATGCGACGGATTGATGCAATAGAGTTCAAAGACGGACGGCTGCGGC
>JAASTM010000254.1 GCA_021767325.1 Spirochaetales bacterium | reverse complement strand
GCTATCTCTGCACTGGACAACACCGAGTTTGGTGGACGCAACTTGAAGGTCAATGTGGCCAAAGAGCGTCGTCCCCGCTTCTAAGCGGAAGCAGAATACACAGCCGGGTGGAATTCGTTCTACCCGGTTTTTTTTTGCTATTTCTTTTGCGATGCTCCGAAGCCCCTTGAAGCACTAAGATAAATGCAGAGAAATGACGATAATTAGCGTAGTATGAGAATGATGATCCGTATATCTGCTGCGGCAGTATTCCTGATTCTTAGCCTCGGTGCATGGGCCCAAACCGCTGAGGAGGCTATGGACACAACCGGTCGAGCCGGAACTGTCGAGGCGCCGGAAAGCGGAGAAGCACAAGCACTATCACAAGCACGAGCTCAGGCCTTGCCGACCGGTTTTAACCGGATTCTGCTGGGGATGGATCTGGATTCGGTTCAGCAGGCCCTCGAAGCCGATGGTAACTTCAACTATCGCGGAGAACCGGATGTGAGTATGCTGCGCTCGCGTAATGATTCCCTCATCCAGTGTGACGGCTTTGATTTTATTCAGCAGGCCTCATTTCAGTTCGTAGATGACGGCTTGTTCACTATTACCCTGATTTTAAACCGCACTCGTATCGGCTATTACACCATGTACAGTACGCTGCAGGAAAAATATGGCGAACCGGATCGTCTGTCCCCCGACAAGGCTGTATGGGAAAACGAGCAGGTGCAGATGGCTCTCGAGCGGCCGCTGCGTGTGAAATACATCGCGATGCCGGTTCTCGAGGAGATGCGCCGCAGTAGTACCCGCGAAAAATCACTCGAGAGACTGAATCGAGAACGTTTCCTGGAGCAATTTTAATGAAGTTTTTGGTTCTGATGATGCTCATAATCTCTGCCGGCTGTAGTGCAGAGCAGGGGCTTCCTACTGCCGAAATAGAGGTAGGGCAGGATACATATACTGTAGAAATTGCTCGCAGCGAGGAAGATCATCAGCAGGGGCTGATGCACCGGGATTCTCTCGGTGAGTATGAGGGGATGCTGTTTGTCTTTGAACGGGACCGTCATTTGAGTTTCTGGATGAAGAACACCTATATCCCGCTCTCGATCGCCTACATTTCTAAAACGGGTGTGATCAAGAGCATCCATGATATGCAGCCCGAGTCGCTGCGGCCCGTTAAATCGGAGGTGGCGGTACGCTTCGCTCTGGAACTGCCGCAGGGGGCCTTCGAACATTCGGGGGTACGTCCGGGTGATAAAATCGAAGGGTTGGAACGCTTTCTTGAATGAGTTTCTTCTGCTAAGATGTATGAAGATGCACACAAGGAGCACACTATTCCCGATGAACGACCATTTTTACATGCCTACTTTGACCTGGTAGAACACATGACCCGCATGGAACTGCGGAATACCAGTAAGAGCCTACTCCTCAACTACATCAACGAATCGGCCGAGCCGAGTCTCATTGCAAGAGCCCGGGAGGCGGTCCGCCGCTACCTCCAGGATGAGGTGCCGACCCTCGAAGAGATTCAGGCCAAGAGCCGGGCCGGGGAAGAGCTGAATGAATTGGATCATAAAATACTGAAAATGGAATTCGAAGCTCGCCGCTTCGAAGAAAACACTCGGAAGCACCCGGAGCGGTAATCCGGGTGCAACGCTATTGAGTTTTTAGCGTGTCGGCAGAGGCTCGCGCTTGGTTTTGAACTCGCTGGTGAAGTGGAACTCGATATCCGGGTTATCTTCAATAACCGTCCGCAGCATCCATTGGGTTTCGGCGAAGTAGACGGGATTCTGTTCGGCGTCGTAGGCGATTTTCGACTCTTTGAAACGGATAAAATCCTTTAGCTTTTTCGGGTCGTCGGAGGTAATCCAGCAGGCCTGGGCGAAACTCAGCGGCTCGAAGCGGCATGAGGCCCCGTATTCGTGTTCGAGGCGGTAGTTGATCACGTCGAACTGCAGATCTCCGACGGTGCCCACAATTTTTCGGCGGCCCTTGTCCTGGATGAACAGCTGGGCTACGCCCTCTTCGGTCAGCTGGGCGATTCCTTTGTCGAGCTGTTTTGATCGCATCGGATCGGTGTTGATCAGTTCCTTGAAAATCTCCGGCGAAAAATTGGGGATGCCGCGGAAAGTGAACTCTTCGCCCTCGGTGAGGGTGTCGCCAATTTTCAGGTCGCCGCGGTCGTACAGGCCGACCACATCCCCCGGGAACGCCTCGTCTACAACGCTCTTGCGCTGCGCCATGAAGTTGTAGGGCGAGGTGAAGCGCAGATTTTTCCCCAGCCGTACGTGTTTGAAGGGACGGTCCTTCACGAAGCGGCCCGAACAGACCCGCAGAAAAGCGATCCGGTCGCGGTGCCGGGGGTCGAGATTGGCGTGGATCTTGAATATGAATCCACTGAACTTCTCCTCATCCGGATCGACATACCGGGTATCAGTTTCGCGCTTTTCCGGGGAGGGGGCGATGTCGAGAAAGGTCTCCAGCAGCTCCCGTACCCCGAAATTGTTCAGTGCACTGCCGAAAAACACCGGCGCAAGTTCGCCTTGGCGGTACTCTTTATGTGAGAATTCGTCGTACACTCCTTCGATCAGGTCAACATCCTCACGCAGCTGGTCGGCGCTGCTGCCGACCTTTTGATCCAGAGTGTGATCCTGAAGGTCATCGATCAGCAGGCGGTCCTCTTCGACTTTGGTTTTACCCGGATTGAAGAGGTAGACATTCTGCTCGTGCAGATTGTACACACCTTTGAAGTTCATGCCCATGCCGATCGGCCAGGTCAGGGGGCGTACCTTTATCTCCAGCTTCTCCTCGAGCTCATCCATCAGCTCGAGCGGGGCTTTGCCTTCGCGGTCGAGCTTGTTGACAAAGATGATTACCGGTGTATTACGCATTCTGCAGACGTTCATCAGTTTTTCGGTCTGTTCCTCGACGCCTTTGGCGCAATCGACTACCAGAATGACGCTGTCTACGGCGGTCAGGGTGCGATAGGTGTCCTCGGCAAAGTCCTTATGCCCCGGGGTATCGAGGATGTTGATGAGCTTGTCGTTATACTCGAAGGACATGACCGAGGTTGCAACCGATATACCGCGCTGCTTCTCGATCTGCATGAAGTCGGATGTGGCACTCCGCTTGATTTTGTTGTTTTTCACCGCCCCGGCGGTGCGGATTCCGCCGCCGAACAGCAACAGTTTTTCGGTCAGGGTAGTTTTTCCCGCATCCGGGTGGCTGATAATTGCAAAGGTTTTTCGTTTCTCTATTTCTGTATGTAAACTCATTCGGTTGTGTCCTGTTATTCTTCGTTTTTCTCGTTCTGGGCCGCTTCCAAACCGGGAAACAGCTCGAGGTTCGGCTCTTCCTCCGGGGAATCCGGTTCATTTACCAGAATCTCTATCTTCCGCTCTATTTTGGATAAATCCTTTTCCAGGCTCTTTGCCAGTTTGATCCCTTCCTCGAACATTCCGACCGCTTCATCCAGGGGAATGCTGCCGGCTTTCATTTTTTCATTCAGTTCTTCCAGTTTTTCGAGCCGTTCTTCGAACTTTTTCACGGGGTCTCCTCCTCATGGCCGTATATGGTATCTACCGTGGCTCCGATGCGGCCGCGGTGAAGGCGTATATCAACTTCATTGCCGGCGGCGGTCTGTCCGGCTGCGCTTATCAGATCGCCGCTGCGGCGGTCGGTGACCACCGCATAGCCCTTCTGCAGTATCGCCAGGGGCGAATTGCTCTCGATAGCGGCTTTCAGCACCTCGATGCGGTGGCGGGTGGTGGTGAGAATATCCTGCAGTGCACGCACCGTCTCCTCTTTTGCATCGTCCAGGCGCAGCTGATACGGCTGCAGGACCTGCCGGAAGCGCTCTTCCAGATTTTCCGGGGTAAACTGGCGGATCAGCAGCCGGGCGTGCTCGGCCCGGTTCTGAACCCGGGTGGCCATCTCCTCTCTCAGTCTACTTACCCGCTCGAACAACTCTTCCCGGCTCTTGCTCACCAGTTCGGCCGCCGCCGAGGGGGTCGGGGCGGCTACATCGGCGGCATAGTCACTCAGAGCCGTGTCTATTTCGTGGCCTACCGCCGAAATAACCGGTATCTCCGATGCCGCTACCGCCCGTACCACCGCTTCATCGGAAAAGGGAAGCAGATCTTCCAGCGAACCGCCGCCGCGGCCGGTGATAATCACGTCGCCGAGCTTGAAGATATTGGCCCGCTGTATCTGTGCCGCTATCTTCGCTCCGGCACTCTCGCCCTGTACCGGCGCCGGCAGCACTACCACATCCAATCCGGATGAGCGCCGGCCGAGAACCTGCAGAATATCCCGGATGGCCGCCCCGGTGGGGGAGGTGACTACCGCGATTCTGGTGGGAAAAAAGGGCAGCGGCCGTTTCCTCTCCTCTGCAAACAGCCCTTCGGCGGCGAGTTTGCGCTTGCGCTCCTCCAGCATCGCCAGAATATCACCTTCGCCGGCTTTTTCCATGCTCTCGCAGATGATCTGGTAGTTGCCGCGCTTTGCGTACACGCTGATATTGCCCCGCACCACCACTTTTTGTCCGTCTGCGGGCATGAAGCCGACCCGGGAGGCGCGATACTTGAACATCACTGCCTGAATCATCGCATCGCGGTCTTTCAGGGTGAAGTACCAGTGGCCGCTGCTGGCCGGGCGAAAATTGGATACCTCTCCCTCTATCGCTACAGTTGAGAAGCTCTGTTCGAGGATTTCTTTAATATGTGCGGTGATTTCCGAAACCTGAAAGCGGTGCTCACCGGGTGT